>JASFTI010000047.1:0-14805 GCA_050053635.1 Gemmatimonadales bacterium | reverse complement strand
GATCCTGCGTTCTGGGTACCGTTCCTTTCGAGATTGGCATACGGCGGATGATCACACATAACGAGATCGAGATGAACGCGTCGCTGGCGCGCTGCTTCCAGGTCGCGGCCGATGTCGAACGCTGGCCTGAGATTCTCTCTCACTACCGCTGGGTGCGGTTCCGTCGTTGCGATGCTTTCGGCTGCGGGTTGGTCGAGATGGCGGCGAGGCGCACCTTCGGTCCGATCGGCTATCCGGTCTGGTGGGTGAGCGAGATGTCGGCCGACGAGTCGGTTCCAGTCGTTCGTTACAGACACGTGGAGGGGGTCACGAAGGGGATGGACGTAGAGTGGCGGTTTCACTCGGAGGGCGAGGCGACGCGGGTGGAGATCGTGCACGACTGGCCGGGCGGGCCGGGTTGGCCGCTGATCGGTCGATTCGCGGCGAACACCGTAATCGGCCCCGTTTTCATCCACCACGTGGCCGGGATGACTCTGGAAGGGGTGAAAATAGCAGTGGAGGAACGGTGATCATATCGAGGAAGGGCCCCGGCGACAGGCGGCGCCGTGTCGCCGTGACGGGGATCGGGTGCATCACGCCCACGGGGATCGGAGCGGACGGCCTCTGGGCGGGCCTGCGGGGCGGGGCCTCGGCGGTGCGCCGCGTCACGCGCTTCGACCCCGAACCGTTTCGCAGTCATATGGCGGCGGAGGTCGATGGATTCGACCCGGCGGATCACATGGAAACGAAGCGGGCGAAGCGGCTCGACCGGTTCGGCCAGTTCAGTGTGGCGACGGCTCGGATGGCTTTGAGCGATGCGGAGCTCGACCCGGCGGAGCTGGCGGGCGATCGTGTGGCCGTGCAGATGGGTTCGGCGTTGGGTGGCGTAGCGTACGCCGAGGAGCAGCACCAGGCCTATGTATCGGAGGGTCCTACTGGGGTCAGCCCGCTCCTTGCACTCGCCGTGTTCGCAGGTGCGGCGAGCTGCAACGTAGCGATCGAGTTCGGCTTCAGCGGCCCGAACTCGACAAATGGCATGAGCTGCGCCTCCGGCGCTATCGGCATCGGCCACGGGTTCCGCTTGATTCGTGACGGCGAAGTTGACGTGGCGCTGGCCGGCGGTGCCGAGTGTCCGCTGTCGCCGCTCTCCTTCGGTGCCTTCGCGCTCATCCGAGCCATGTCGAAACGCAACGACGACCCGGCGACCGCCAGCCGACCCTTCGACCGCGACCGTGACGGCTTCGTGATGGGCGAAGGGGCGGCGCTGCTCGTCCTCGAGGAATGGGGCCACGCGGTGAAACGCGACGCCCGCATCTACGCCGAACTTTGTGGCTTCGGCACCACCAACGACGGCTATCACATGACGGCGCCGCGACCCGACGGTGCTCAGTCGGCCCGGGCCGTCGAGCTCGCTCTGGCCGACGCCGCCTCGGTGGCGGATGAGGTGGAGTATGTGAACGCCCACGCCTCATCGACCCGGCTGAACGATCCCGTGGAGACGAAGGCGATCAAGTCGGTGCTGGGCGCGCGGGCCTACAGCGTGCCGGTGAGCGGCACGAAGGGATACTACGGTCACCCGCTGGGCGCCTCGGGTGCCATCGAAGCGGCGATCTCCGTACTCGCCATCCAGCGCCGCTGGCTACCACCGACGCTGAACCTCCACGACCCCGATCCCGAGTGCGACCTCGACTACGTGACCGGTGCCGGCCGCGATGCCGACGTCGGCTTCGTCGTCTCCAACTCCTTCGGGTTCGGCGGCATCAACGCGACTCTCGTATTCCGCGCCTCGACCTGAGAGGGCCCTGGCCGGCTGAACTACCGAGCGCTCTCGCGGCTTGACTGCGGCGCAGGAGCCCGTAGGTTAGAGAGCCTGGTGGATTGATTTGTGGCCGCTTGCAACCACCGAAAAAAAAGTGCTAAAGAGCCGGGCGCCGCGGATCGGACGACAGCCGTGGCGACTTCCGAGCCGAGAAGTTCCACGCGACCCGTGCTCAGGTTCGAGGTCGCGTTTCTTATTTGGCGGGGCGGCCACCTGGCGCGAGGGGGATACTCCATGCCGGACTTCAGAGTCCTGATCGCAAACGGCGGCGCTCATCTGTTCGATGGTGCCATCGGGACCGAGCTGTACCAGCGCGGCGTTTTCATCAACGTCTCCTACGATGAAGTCAACCTGAAGAGCCCTCAGCTGGTGCGCGAAGTGCACCGCGCTTACCGGGAGGCGGGAGCCGAGATCCTCGAGACGAATACGTTCGGTGCCAACCGCGTGCGTCTCGACAGGTTCAGTCTCGGTGATCGGGTCTACGACATCAACAAGGCGGGCGCCGAGCTGGCGCGCGATGTGGCGGAGGACGACCGCTATGTCGCTGGCTCCATTGGGCCGCTGGGCATCCGTATCGAGCCGTACGGCCCGACGGCGCGAGAAGAGGCGCGCGCCTTTTTCCGCGAGCAGGCGGAGGGCCTGGCCGCCGGTGGTGTGGACGTCTTCACCATCGAGACGTTCGGCGACCTCTCGGAGATCGAGCAGGCTATTCTGGGATGCCGTGACGCCGCCGATCTACCGGTCATCGCGCAGATGGCCGTCAATCCAAACGGGAATACCGCGTTCGGTTACGATCCGGCGCGGATCGCCCACCACCTGGACGAGGTGGGCGCCGACGTCATCGGCCTCAACTGCAGTGTGGGGCCGGCGCTCATCCTCAAGGCGATCCAGAAGATGGCGAAGCTGACGAGTCGCCCGCTCTCGGCGATGCCCAACGCGGGCCTGCCGCGCGAGATCGAGGGCCGCAAGATCTACATGACCTCGCCCGACTATTTCGCCAAGTACACCCGCCGACTGATTCAAGCCGGCGCCCGTTTCGTCGGCGGTTGTTGTGGAACGACGCCCGAGCACATACGCGCAATGGCGGCTCAGGTGAGAGCGCTGCGCCCCGGCCGTCACACGGTGGTGATAGACGCGGTGCGCGACGTGGAACGACGTGAGGCGCACCCCGGGGTCGAGCCGGTCCCGGCAGCCGAGCGCTCGCGGCTCGGGCGCAAGATCGTCTCCGGCGAGCTGGTCACGAGCGTCGAGATCCTGCCCGCGAAGGGGTGCGATCCCTCCGACGTGCTCGAGAAGGTGCAGGCGCTGAAGACAGCAGGCGTCGATGCTGTGAACGTGCCCGATGGGCCGCGCGCTATGATGCGCATGGGCGTGCTGGCCAGCTGCGCCATAATCGAGCGCGAGATGGGACTCGAGACGATCCCTCACTACTGCTGTCGCGATCGTAATCTGCTGGGGATGATGAGCGATCTTTTGGGCGCCCACGCCCTGGGCTTGCGCAACCTGCTGATCATCACCGGCGATCCGCCGAAACATGGACCGTACCCCGACTCCACGGCGGTTTTCGACATCGATTCGGTGGGGCTCACCAACCTGGTGCGGAAGCTCAACGAAGGGCTCGACCTCAGCGACAACTCCTTGGGGTCCGCCACCAGCTTCTTCCATGGGGTCGGCGTGAATCACGCCTCGGTCGACCCCGACTACGAGATCCATCACTTCGAGTGGAAGGTCGACGCCGGCGCGCAGTTCGCCGTCACCCAGCCGGTCTTCGATGCCGAGACCTTCTTGGGGTTCCTCCAGAAGATCGAACATGTTCGTATCCCTACGATAGCCGCCGTCTGGCCCCTGGTCTCCTATCGCAACGCCGAGTTCATGGCCAACGAAGTGCCCGGTGTCGTCGTGCCCGACGCGATCCTCCGTCGAATGCAGCACGCCTCCGAGCGCGGTAGGGAGGTGGCGATGGAGGAAGGGCTGGGCATCGCGCGCGAGATGGTTCAAGCGCTGGAGCACCACGTGCAGGGCGTTCAGGTCAATGCGCCCTTCGGCAAGGTCGACTTCGCCTTGCGGGTGTTCGAGGCGCTCAGCGATTGGGGCGGCCCCGAGGCGAAGACGGCGCCCTGAGAGCCAACCTCTGGCAAAGACCTACAGCAACGGGATGAGGTGACTCAGGTCGATCGATCTCAGGATATCGGCGAAGCGGGGGTCGTCGCGGAGGCCCATGTCCCGAGGTATGGCGGCGAGATAGAGTAGATTGCTGTCTCTGTTCTCCACCGCTCGCTGCAAACCAGCAAACGCTTCGTCCATGTCGCCCAACCCGGCGTGCGCTAAAGCGAGCCAGAGTTCCGAGACCGCCGCGTGATGCGCGTGCTCCTGTAGCTCGGCGAGCAGCTCGCAAGCCTTTGCCGTGTCGCCCTTTACGGCATAGATGCCGCAAGCCACCGCAAGGAACGTGAGGAGCCGCCCACTAAGCTCGAGGCACTTCTCTATCTGGACGGTGGCTTCATCCAGCTGCCCTTTACGTGCAAGCGTGTCGGCGAGTCCCGAGTGGACGAGCGGTGTTATGGGTCCGCTCGCCAGTTGTTCTCTCAACAGTCGCTCCGCCTCGTCGTAGCGACCGAAGATCAGGTGGACGTAGGCTAGCCGTTCGCAGTAGGACGGCTCGAGAGGGTCCAGCTCGATGGCGCGCCGGATCGCGGCGAGCGCCTCCTCGTAGTCGTGCTCCACGTAGGTCCAGTAGAACTCCGACCACATATGGGCGTTCGCCGAGCTGGGGCTGAGCTCGATGGCTCGATCGATGCCGCTTCTGGCCGCGACGTGATCCCATTCGTAGAACATGGCGACGAGCCCACGAGTGAGGTGGGCGCCCGGCAGGCGCGGGTCGAGCTCGAGCGCCCTGTCCGCCGCTTGGCGCGCTCTTGGCATGGTCTCGCGGCTGGGTCGTGTCGCAAAGCCGATCGATTGGATGGTTTAAGCCTCGGCGAGGCCGGCGTAGCCTGGGGCGTAATCGGGGTCGATCTCGATTGCCTTGGCGTACCAGGCGATCGCCCGCTCGACCGAATCGGGGCTGAACAGGTGCCGTTGCTGCCGGCCCTTGAGATAGGCGTCGTAGGCGTCGAGGTCCTCGGTTCGCGGTGTTGTGAAGCTTTCCAGCTCCGGAGGGATCTCTGCCAGTATCTGGCGCGTCACGTGCTCGGCGACCTCGTCCTGGATCGCGAACACGTCGCCGAGATCGCGATCGAAACGCTCCGACCACAGATGGTAGCCGTTCGCGGCATCGATGAGCTGTGCTGTTATTCGCAGCCGTTCTCCGGCGCGACGGACGCTACCCTCGACCACGTAGGCGACGCCCAGCTTCTTCCCGATCTCCCGTACGTCGGCGCGACTGCCACGAAAAGTGAAGGCGGAGGTGCGGGCTGCCACCTTCAGGTCTTTGACGCGTGCCAGCGAGTTGGTGATCTCTTCGGTGATGCCGTCGGAGAAGTACTCGCTCTCCGGCTCCGGGCTCATGTTGTCGAACGGGAGGATGGCGACCGAGCGCGCTATCGCTCGCGGTGCGCTGGCCTCAGGCCGCGGCCCCGGCCTTGCCCCATGCGCCTTCTCTTCTGCGGTGGACTGCGCTCCAGTGTCCGGCCGCACCTCGTATGCCCAGGCCAGAACGAGGGCGATGGGGAAACCGAGCCCGGTCAGCACCAGGACGAGCGTCATCGCGCTATCGGAAAGACCCAGGGGTGGGAAGGCGATATCGGCGATCTGCCAGACGAGGAAGGCGATAGCGGCGTAGACCGCGGCGACGTGGTACACTTTGCGCCGCTTGAGCTCCTTCAGGAACCCTTGAATGAAGTCCACCGAAGTCGGCTCCGCCTGGAGTAGCCCGGATTGGGTAAGGTCGGCTCCCGTGGCGTAAGCTGCGTCCCCAGGGTCGGAGCGCGCAAGCGAGGCTCTAGCGGCAGCCGACGAAGCGGACGCTGCTCTGGCGGTCGCCGACCACTTCGCCCAGGCTCGCCAGCACGTACTCGATATCGTCGTCCCTGTTGCCGGCGCCGAGCGACATCCGGATGGTGCAATGCGCGTCCTCGTCCCTCAGCCCCATCGCCACCAGCACGTGCGACGGGTCGGGGTTGCCCGATTTGCAGGCGGAGCCGGATGAGAAGAAGACGCCGTGCCGGTCGAGGAAGAGCACGAGCGATTCGCCGCGCATCTCCGGCAGCGTCATGTTGAGGGTGTTGGGCAGTCGCTGGGTCGCGTGCCCGTTGAGCTTCGCTCCCGGCACTAACTTCGTTATGCCGGCCTCCAATCTGTCCCGCAGCTCTCGCAGCCGCTCCATCTCACCGTGGTTCAGGCGGCGCAGGGCCAGCTCGGCGGCCTTACCGAAGCCGACGATGCCCGGAACGTTCTCGGTGCCGGCGCGCAGCTTGCGCTCCTGGCCGCCGCCGTGGATCACCGGCGCCAACTCGATGCCCTGGCGCAGGTAAAGCGCGCCCACACCCTTGGGTCCGTGGATCTTGTGGCTGGAGACAGACAATAAGTCGACGCCCAGCTCTTCCACGTCGATCGGCAACTTCCCAAGTCCCTGCACAGCATCGGTGTGAAACAGAGCGCCGTGCTCACGGGTGACCCGGGCCAGTTCGGCGATCGGATTGATGGTACCGACCTCGCTGTTCGCCATCATGATGCTGACGAGTATCGTCTGCGAGGTGATGGCAGCGGCGAGCGCCTCGGGTTGGATCATCCCGTCGGCGTCGACGTCCAGGTAGGTGATCTCGAAGCCAAACTGCTTCAACGACTCGCAGCTCTGGAGTACCGCCGGATGCTCGACCGTAGAGGTGACGATGTGGTTCCCCGCATCGCGCCTCGCGAACGCTACACCTTTGATCGCCAGGTTGTCCGATTCCGAGCCGCCTCCGGTGAACACGATGCGGCGCGCCGTGCAGTTGAGTGCCTGGGCCACCTTTCTGCGCGCCGCCTCCACCGCATCGCGCGCCTCGTTTCCGCGACTGTGGATGCTGGATGGGTTGCCGTACTCCTCTTGCAGGAACGGGAGGATCGTCTCCAGCACCTCGGGGTCAACCGGCGTCGTGGCGTTGTGGTCCAGGTAGACTCGGCGCCGCGGCTTGCTCGGCTTGGCGATCTCCACGACTGCCTCGCTCTCGTCCTCGGTCAACCGTCCGGAGCCGTTCGCGCCGTCCGCCTTGACCACATCGCAGAGCAGCGCCTTGTAGACCGGAAAGCCCGAGATCGGGTCGTAGCGGCTGAGGTCCGTAAGCTCGTTGACGTTGCACTCCTGCCATTCCTTCGAGCCCAGCGGGCCGCCGCCCCCCATGTTGGCGTCGATGGCGCCCTCGACGATGTCGTCGGTCACCCGGGCCTGGAAGCGAATCCTGCCGCGCGGGGTCGTCACCCATACCCAGTCGCCGCTCGCGATGCCGCGTGCTCCCGCATCTCGTGTATTGATGGTAACTTGTGGGGCCGGCGCCTTGCGGCTCAGACCGGGAACCCCGTGATGCTGGGTTCGGAAGTCGGCGAAGATGCGCGCACCCGAGTTGAAAACGAGAGGGTAATCTTGCGCCAGCGCCGGCTGTGCCAACGGCCCTTCGCCCGGCTCGGTGTAGACGGGTAGCGCGTCGTAGCCGTGCTCCTCGAGAATGCTGGATGCGATCTCGAACTTACCCGATGGTGTGGCGAAGCCGGGCTCACCGTCCGCGCGTAGCGTCCCCTTCTCCCACTTCTTGTACTGCATCATTGCCGTGGGGATCTGCACTTCGCCGCCGGCCTCGCGCACCTCCTCCAGAGTGAAGCCCGAGCCCTCGAGGGCATGGCGGAGCAGGTCTTCCTCGGTGCGTGGATAGGCGTCGCCGTATCCCAAGCGGTCCGCCAGCTCAGTGAGGATGAGGTAATCGTTGCGCGCCTCGCCGACTGGATCGATCAACTTTTGGCGAATCTTGAAGATCGGGCCGTAGGTCATGTACGAGGTGATCTCGTACATAGTTGTGGCCGGTAAGACGATGTCGGCGTAGGCTGAGTCGGCCGTGTGGTGGCGGTCAATGCTGACGAGGAAGTCGAGGGCGCTCAGCGTGTCGCGCCAGGTCTGCGGCTCTGGCCAGGCGGTGATGATGGAGCCGCCCAGGACGACGAGTCCGCGGATCTTGTACGGTTCGCCTTTCAGCACCGAGTCGGGCAGCGCGATCGCGTGTGACTCGCCGCGGTACATGCTATAGACCGGGAAACGAGCGCCGCCCAGAGCCTTCTTCACGTTCGGATTCGGGATGAGCCCCGCTCTGTTGATCGGAAACTGGTTCTCCCGCATACGAATGGCGAGACCGCCGGGCACATCGAGCTGGCCGGCAAGAGCCCAAAGCGTGAAGACCGCACGGATCGCCTGGACACCGCTATCGGAGTACTCCAGCCCAGTGTACATGATCGGGCAGGCGCCGCGGGCTCGGGCGATACGGCGCGCCAGATCGATGATCTTTGCCGCCGGTACTCCGGTGATCTCCTCGACCACCCCCGGACGATAGTGCTGCACGTACTGGGCGAGCTGATCGAAACCTACAGTCCAGTGTTTGGTGAACTCGTCGTCGAAGAGTTCTTCTTCGATCAACAGGTTGATCATGCCGAGCGCTAGCGCGCCGTCGGTGCCCGGTCGGATGGGCAGCCACTCGGCATCGACCTCACGCGCGGTGTGGTTGCGCTGCGGGTCGATGCAGACGACTTCGGCGCCACGCAGTACGGCACGCTTGATTTGCTCGTGCGCGAGCGGCGGCGAGTCGGTGGCCGGATTGGCGCCCCAGATCACGATGAGCTCTGCGTTTTCGATGTCGTGATCCATCGTGTGGTAGTACTCGCCGAACGTGACGTGCGGCGCGATCATCGCGAACGACACATAACAGAGGGCGCCTACACCCAGGGTGTTGGGTGAGCCGAAGGGAAAGAGAACACTCGAGGCGGACGAGATGGCTACACCCGCCGGCTGGAACACGTCGCACAGTGCCAGCTCGAAACTGCCACGGCCGGTGTAGATGGCGGTCGCTTCCGGTCCCGACTCGTCTCTTATCTTGCTGAGGTTCTCGACGATTATCTCGAACGCGTCGTCCCAGCTGATGCGTTCGAACTCGTGCGTGCCCTTGGGCCCCACCCGGCGCATCGGGTGGCGGAGGCGGTCGGGGTCGTGCACGATCTCTGAGGAATGCGCGCCGTTCGTGCAGATCATTCCCAGCGGGTGATCTTGTGGCCTGGCGCTCGTTATCCGTCCGTCTTCCAGAGTGACTGTCACCCAGCAGCCGGCGGGACAGATGCCGCAGAGTCCGTCGCGCTCGTCGATGCGAGAACGCTTGGCCGCCTCACGACGGCCCTTGGTGGCCTCATGCATGAATCATCGAGTTACTGGCGGATAGGCGGAGCCGATCAGCGTGTCGTGCGCGCGCTCGAGCAGCAGGAGCGCGAACCATTTCTTCTCATCGGTGAAGACGCGCCTGAGATGGAAGCCGAACGCGGCCAACTCGCGCTGCAGCTTCGGCAGTCGGTGCTTGCGGCTGATCTCGATCATGATGCGCTCGCCGCTGCGTATCTCGAAGGTCTGGTCGAGCGGTTCGACGCGAAGCTGTTGGTCCGAGAGGAAGTGAGCGTAGATCTCGATGCGCTCGAGTACCGGATTCCAGGTCGCCTGGTGCTCGATCTGTGACAGGTCGAGCGCGGCGCCCAGCTCCCGATTGATACGTGCGAAGTAGTTGTTCGTGAACCGGGCGGTGACCCCGGCGGCATCGTTGTACGCCGCCTCTAAGACGTCGACGTCCTTCACCAAATCGACACCGAGCAGGAAGAAATCGCCCGCCGGCAGATGGTCGGCAACGCTGTGCCAGAACGATGTGGCTTCCGCTTCGTTGAAGTTGCCGATACTGCTGCCGAGGAAGATGAGCATCTGCGGCGACAACTGACGGAGCACTGGGAAGGCGCTGCGATAGGTTCCGTTTATGCCAGTGAAATCGACATCCGCGAAGCTCTCGGCGATGCTCCGACTGGCGGCGCGCAGTGCACTATCACTCACGTCCACCGGGACATAGCGCACGTTTGCCCCATCGCGGGAATACGCGGACAGCAGGTACTCGGTCTTCACCGAGTAGCCGGAGCCTAGCTCGACAAGGGTGACCGGCCCGGTGGAGCGCTGGATCTCATCGGCATGCTCCGCCAGGATGCCCGCCTCGACTCGCGTCGGGTAATACTCGGGCTGCCGCGTTATTACCTCGAACAGCCGGCTGCCCTCGGCGTCGTAGAGGAAGCGGTAGTGCAACCACTTCGCCTCATCGCTCAGCCCCGCGGCCACGGATCTCGCGAACGCCTGGACCGATTCGCTGGTCCCCGTGGCCTCCACCAGTACGGCACCGCCGCCGACGGCCTGTTTGAAGCGGGTCGGAAAATCGGACATTGGACTCGCAAGATAGGTCAAAGGGCGAAGGTCGCCAACCGGTCCGCACGCAGACTCTATCTCTGTCAATTCGGACGGCGGTCTGAGAGTTCCCGACGAGGGGCGGACCCGTTGACGGTCAGGGCTTGCAGAATCGACTCAATGGTGCTATGAAGAATTGTAAGCGGTACAAGAGATCGCTGTTGGGCTGAGGCTCGGCCCTGGGGTCCCCGCCGCTCCGGAGTCTCGAGCCGTAGTTCCTCTATCTTCTACGGTCACGCTGCCGGTCGTGGCGGCGTCCCGCCGGCCTTCCTCGCCCAGAAGCACTCAGAGATCCGTATGACCGGGCATTCCGGGGGCTCGGAGGACCGCAGTGGAGAAGAAGCAAGTTGACATATTGCGTTCGGGCTTCCTCACCGATGGCCGCTTCTTCAGCATCGAGGCTGGCCGCGTCAAAGGCGGCAACTGGGGCGCCTGGATGGTGTGCGTGCCGTCGGAGGCTGAAGTCCGGAAGGACGAAACCCACGCGCTGCATGTCACGGGCCGCAAGGAGCTGCTCCGCAGATGGGCGGATGAGCTAAGCGAGGAGGAGATAGAGGGTCTTGCGGAGGAATGAGCCAGTTTCCTGGCGGCTGCCCGAGAATCGACCCGTTTACCAGCCGACCTTCTCTACGGTGACGCCGCGTGCCGCGTCGGTGATGAACTCATCGGCCTCGTGGCCGTAGAGCCTGTGGTAGTTCTCTGTGACGTAGCTCAAGAAATCTTCCACCAGTGCAGCGGTAACCAGGTTGACCGTGCAACCGCCGAAACCGGCTCCGGTGAGGCGCGCGCCGACGATGCCGGGCGCCTGTCGCGCCAGCTCGACCAGGCCGTCGAGTTCCTCGGAACTGACCTGATAGTGGTCGCGTAGCGAGCGGTGCGATGCGAACATGAGTTCGCCGAAGCGCTCGGTCTCGCCGGCCTCGAGGGCTGCTGCGGCCAGCTGGACGCGCTCGATTTCGCCGACGACGTGGCGTGCCCGGCGATCGAGCGGCGGCGGCAGATGACGGAGCAGCGACTGGAGACCCTCGGCATCCACATCGCGTAGCGAGCGGATATCATCGTCGACTGCCCTTAAACGGCTCACTGCCTCCTCACATTCGCGCCGCCTCTCGTTGTACTTCGAGTCGCGAAGTTCGCGGCTGACGCCGGTGGAAAGGACGACGATCCGCATGGCCGATGGCAGGGGCACTGAATGGATTCTTAGGGTGCGGCAATCGAGGAGGAGCGCGTTGCCGGGCAGAGCGCAGGCGGCGGTGACCTGGTCCATTATTCCGCATTGGACGCCGACGAACTCGTTCTCGGCGGTCTGGCTGAGCTGGGCGAGCTTCAACCCGGGCAGCTCCAACCCCGAGACTTGGCGGAACGCCGCGGCGAAGGCGACTTCGAGGGCGGCGGAAGAAGACAGGCCACCTCCGATAGGGATGTTGCCTGCCACGGCGGCGTCCAGACCGCTGAGAGGTAGGCCTGTCTGCCCGATCGCCCAGGCGACGCCCGCCGGGTAGGCTGCCCAGCCGCCGACGGAACGGGGCGTCAGCTCGAAGATGTCGAACTCGGCCGTCTCGTCGAAGTTCTCGGCATAGACGTGAACGCGGTGATCGTCGCGGGGCGCGAAGGCGACGGCGACCTCGAGATCGACCGCTAGCGGTAGCACGAGACCGTCGCTGTAATCTACATGGCCACCGATCAGGTTCACGCGGCCGGGCGCGCGGCTCAGGAACTCGGGCCGGCGCCTGAATGCCTTCTCGAAAGCCACGCGGGCGAGCTCGAGTGGCGTCACTCCTCTGGCGGGTCCTGTCGTTGACATGTTTCCGGTACCGCTCTAGTCTCGGATTTGATCGGTTGCTTACCCCCGCGCACCTAACCCTTGGGCTATGTCACGGTTCGGGACTTCTCATAGCCGCTTGCCAGCTACGGCGGCCCTCGCCCTCTGGGCCTGCATGCAGCCGATCGCCGCAGGTGCGGCGAAGCCGCAGGAGGGCAACTCGCAAGTGCGTCGCCTCGAGCTCCTCATCGTCCTCTATACCCGCTCGTTCTCGCAACAGCTAACGCGCCGGCAAGTGGAGCGGATCCACGAGGAAGTCATCGAGTTCGTCGACTTCTATCGCAGCGCGGCCGGCGACGCGGTGGACTTCCGCATCTCGCTTCTACAGGTCGACCGTGAGTTGGCCCGGGCCGAGGTCTCGGAAGTCGCTCCCGGCCGCTACTACCTGGCGCGCGAGGATATCGAGAACGAGCTCGTCGCGCTCGGCATGCTCGGCTACGAGTTCGATGAGGTGATCGCCCTCTACGCCTGGAACAACGCCAACCCCGAGGGCGCGGCGCTCGCCTATGGCGGCGGCGCCGTCGGCCCAGACGGTGGCTTCCTGGGCGACGCCGGTTACAACTCCGTCGGCGTCTTCGCCTGGGACCCCGGTCGCATCTCGCAGATCATGATCCACGAGGTGCTCCATAACATCGACGACATGTTCTCGATGAGCGGCATGGCCGACGGCTTCCTCAACTCGGACGAGCTGAGCCGCAACATGCCGACCCTGCTGGCAGAGCGGCCGGGCGCTTTCCTCCCGGCATATGATGATGACGGCATGTTAAGGTACGCCGAGCGGGAGCGTGCGAACAGGGCGACCTATCCGTGGGCCATGCAGCTCGTCTACTACGGTTGGATGCTGCAGCGCACGCCGCGGGAGGCATGGCTCGAGCTCGATTACGGAAGCGTCGTCGATTGGGGCGAACGTCCTCGTGGGGCGCGGCCCCTCTATGAGCGTATCTTCTTGAGCCGGGCCAACCAGGTCGTGTACCTACCCGTGATCGCCGGGGACTCGGCACCGCCGACCGCGCGAGTGGCTGGCCGGGAGAGTCCGCTGGCGCGGCACACCTACCGACACACCGACTTCGACGGCAGTACTCTGTTCGAGGGCAAATACTATTCCGCTTGGCTCGATCTGCCCGGCCCCGGCGGCCCGCTGTCGGTGACTGTGGGGTCGGGAACTTCGCAGATCGTGCCGCTCGGCATGGGCGAGCTGGTCGCGCCGAGCCGGCTCGTCACGTTCGCGCGGCGCCTCGTTTCGGAGGTGGAGGGGGATAGCGTGGCCTTCGAGACAGCGGTCACGGCTTTTGGTTCCGAGGGCGCGTTGTTCGTCGAAGTGCGGGAAGCACGCTTCGGCGGATCGGGCCTCGTGGCCGGCGGCGCTACGCTGGGCGTGCTGATCGGAGAAGACTCGCTGGCGCTCGCCCAGGTCGAGCCGGGTCGCTTCACGATCGATCTGTCGCGCCTCGAGATGGGGCGGCACGAGCTCACGCTCACCGCCGCTGCGCCCGAGCTCGTCTTTGTGCCGCGTACGGTGAGCGTCGAGCGCCGCGCGCCCTGGCGCATCTGGGCCGACAGCCTGCTGACCACGGGGGTCGGCACGCCATTCGACGTTACGGTCCGTATCGCTCAAGACATGGGCGCTGAGGGTGCGAGGGTCAGCGCTCGGGTCGGCGGCCGCGAGATGGAACTTCGCGAGCTGCGCGACGGGCGCTATAGTGCCGTGGTCGACGAAGGTCTGCAGCCTGGGCTGGATACGGTCCGCGTCAGGGCCGAGCTACCGGCGGAGGGCGGCCACGAGGTCCTCGAGCGCTCGATCCCCGTCTACGTCGAGCCGCGTGGCTGGATCGAGGTACCGCGCCGTATCGGCGCTCAGGCGGGAGAGGTCGTGACCCTCGAGGCGCGGGTACGCGACCGCATGGGGCGCGTGGTCGAGGGCGCGGGCCTGGCGATCGCAGTCGTCATTGGGCCCGATCTCTTGATGATGACGGAGGAGGAGCCGGGCGTGTACCGCCTTCGCTTCGCGGCGCCGCCGGGCGAACATCGCCTGTACGTGATCGGATTGGAAGGGAGGTTCGAGCGCCGTGTGGTATCGCTGCAGGTCCGCTAGTGCCGTGCTGGTCTCAGCGCTCGTCGCTTGCACGCTCGCGGCCGC
Organism: Gemmatimonadales bacterium; assembly: GCA_050053635.1. Lineage (GTDB taxonomy): Bacteria > Gemmatimonadota > Gemmatimonadetes > Palauibacterales > KS3-K002. The sequence continues at coordinate 608 of JASFTI010000047.1, read as the reverse complement.
GATGACGCAAGTCGACCGCCGTCCAGCTGTGCAGGTCGCCGTGGCACCGTTTTTGACCGTCGAGCTGGAACTCGACGGCGAGCTCTCCGAATGGGAAAACGTACCCGGGATCCCGCTCGACTCGTCCAGTTACTTGCTGACCGACACGGTGCTCTACGATGGGAACGCCGACCTCAGCGGTGCGATCCAGTTCGTATGGGACACGACCTATCTATATATCGCTGGGCGGTTCGCCGACGATCGCCTCGCCGCCGGCGCGGCTTGGACGAGCGATCGCGTGAACCTCGTCTTCGACCTGCATAACGATAACCACCCGCTGAGTTACGGGGGCGAAGCGCCCGATGCGTCGCGTTGGCAGCCAGACGATCAGTGGGTGTACGCACACATTGTCGGCGACGGTAAGTCGCCCTACCCGATCATGCGACTCGGCCACGACTACCACGGGCCCCTCGACGGTGCGCAGTTGGCCTCGCGCTCGGTCGAGGGTGGCTGGACGTTCGAGATGCAGGTCGCGTGGGCGGGTCTGGCGGAGTCGCGACCGTTCGTCGGCGCGGTCTTCGGGATGCAGATATTCGTGAGCGACGGCGATGGCGTCGGCCGGCTGACCG
>JASFTI010000046.1:0-14931 GCA_050053635.1 Gemmatimonadales bacterium | reverse complement strand
CACGACGCCCCAGGCCGCCAGCACGATCACGAAGGTAGCGGCTGCATTGCGCCATGTCAGAAAGCGATGCCGTCGTCTGGCTTCGAGGTGACCAGAGGCGACCTCAGCCTCGATTCTGGCTGCTTCGGATTCCGTGAGAGAAGTCGGTTCTGCTGGCGTTGCCGTCGGCGGAGCCACTTCGTGGACGAAAGCCGTGGCCAGTACGATGGGCAGGCCGACTATGAACAGAACAATGGCAAGGGCAGGAAACCACTGCGGTAGCCCTAGCCCCTCTGTCAGAGCCTGGACGGCTTGATACGCCACGAGCGCGGCGCCGCAGTAGATGAGCAGCACCTGCCAGAGCGACCGGCGGTGTATCTCGTGGATGAGCCGCTTGAGAGGGGACATAGCTGCCACCTGCGGCCTCAGGTATGTGGGACTACGGGTACCCAGTTAGGGTCAAAGATGCGGCATCAACCGCCGGGTATCAACGACACCAGCCAGCGGCACTTCTCCCAACAGGAGCGGGAGAGTCCGCGTCGTGAGCGGATCTTAATCCGCGACCGTACTTCCAAGCCCTTTCAGCAGCGCCATCAGCATCGCCGCGACCCTGTCCAAGATCTGCTTGCCCTCACTCACTTCCTGAGTACTCTTGAGCCCACGCGCGACAAGCACATCCAGAATCGCGGCGCATTCGAGGGTTGAGCCGAGCGAGATTTGCCAATACCGGGCACGATCTCTTCTCGACCTCTTAGCGTTTCCTTCGGCGATGTTCAGGGGAATGCTTGTTGATGCACGTTCTAGTTGGCCCCGGGCTGCCGCGCCAGGGGGAAGAGAATTCAGGAGAATCTGGCCCCAAGTGACGAACTCGATCGCCTTCTGATAGACGTCGAGACGTTCGTGCGCAAATGGCACTGAGCAATGCTCCTTGTCTCCCCCAAGTCCCCATCTCCATCGCCATCGCCATCCCCATCGTCTTTTTCTTTCTCGATGGCGATGGCGATGGGGAGTATCGGGAATAGGGGTCAAGGAAACGTCATCTAGTCCCACCAGCCGTGCCAGAACCAACCGCGGCGTCGTGGGTCGTAGAACACCCAGAGCAAATCACCCGCGATCGTGCTCACCCGGTAGTACTCGCGCCGGTAATGGTCCTCCCACCATTCGCCGGAAAGCCGTTCCGGACCCTTTAGGTGTTCGACGGCGCGCCAGCCACCGTCCACCAGCAGCGCCCCGAGTTCACCTTTCTCGATGTGCACATCGAGGCGTCGTGGGCGCGGCCAGAGGCGCAGGACCAGTGCCGGTGCCTCGGCGGGTAACGACGCGCTCCCGGCCCCGTCGAGCACCGCGCGCCTGGCGAGCTCGGTCATCAGGTCCACCGGCTCCCAGCGTCCCTGTTTTTCGGGCCGGTGGCTGTCGGTGGCGGTGGGCTGCACCACCGAGTCCGGGCCCCAGCGACCCTGTAACTTGCTCAGCGCTGTCGCCAGGGCGTCGGGGTCGGGCCGCGGCGGCTCGAACAGGTCCGCCTGCTCCGCCATCGCCGGGACCACCTCTTCGGCATCGACCCGAATCCCCAGCGCCCGGCCGGGGACCTGCAGGCCATCGAGTGCGCTCTTGCAGAGGGAGAGCAGCATGGGCACCTGCCGGGTCGGCCGGGCGGGCCGCACCGTCTCCCGGATCGGCCCATCCTCCGTGGCGATGGTGAGCTCGAGCCCGCGCAGGCAAAGCCCCTCGGCGGCGAGCGCGTCCGACAGATGATCGAGACAGGACTTGAGCAGGAAGAGGAGCGGCTCCAGACGCTCCACAGGGCCGGGGAACTCGACCTCCACCGTCCAATCGCCGGGCGGCGCTCCGCCGAACGGACCTTCCCTGCCGTCCTCCAGCCCCCGGGCCCAACCGTGGGCTTGCACCCCCTCGGTGCCCAACCGCGCCTCCACCTCACCGGCCGGGAGCGCCGCCAGCGCGCCCACCGTCTCGAGGCCCAGCGCCTCGAGCAGCTCGAACAGTTCCTCGGAGAGCGGCAGGACGTCGAGGGGTAGCGACGCCAGGAAACGCGCCTCATCACCCGGCGCTACCCGGTGGGCGGCTTGGCCCTCCAGCCGGGTCGCGGCCCGGGCAGCCGCCGCGGTACCGGCGATCCCGAGCCGCGCCTCCGGGTAGCCCGCCGCCAGCGCCGCCGACCGCGCCGCCTCGACGAACGCCTCCTCGCCGCCCAGCCGGTCCCAGCCGGCGGCGTCCAGCCAGAAGGCGCCGAGCCCGGCCCGGCTCACCCGGGGCGACGCGGCCAGCAGCGCCGCCGCCAGCTCGGTCTGGACTTCGTCGTAGAGAGCCGGCGACCACTCCCACTCCCGCAGCCCCGGCAGCTGCGCCCGTGCGTCCGCCGCCCGCATCCCGACCGCGATCTCGCGGCGGCGCGCTGCCTCCGAGGCCGCCGCCACTAGGGCTCGCTTCCCCTCGCCGCGCACCACGATCGCCGCGCGCCGCGGGTCGGGAGGCACCGGAGGTCCGGCGGAGCGCAACTCGCGAGCGGCGCAGGAAGGTGCTTTCGCCCTCTCATGGTGCACGCGAGCGGTGGAGCGAGCCGGATCCTTCGCTGCCTCCCCTTCAACCCGCCGGTGTGCGGCGATCGGGAAGTCCGGAATCCTCAGGCAGGCGATACGGGAGGTCGTTGGCATACGACACCTCGTGGGCGAGGTGGCCCCGAACCCGGATGCGGCAGGATGGGGTGTGAGGGTCGGAGGCGAACTGCACCCGGAACCCCGCCAGCGGCACGCCGCCCGGCCGCTCCACCACCGCGACCAGCGCCGCACCCGTCTCACGGGCCAGACGCTGCAGTCGGATCACCGGCGTCCGCGACCAATCGGCACCCTCGGCGATCACCAGACCGAAGGCACCGCTCCGGCACAGCTCCTCCGCCGCCGCCAGCACGCCCAGCGGCTCCGGCGGCCGCACCACCCAGAAGGGTGCCCCGCCGTTCGGCCCCCGCCGCCCGAAGACCCAGGGCGCCGGCGCCAGCGTACCCGTTCCGTCGACGTAGGCCGCTCCGGCACCCGCACTCCGCACCGCGCTCACCATCTGGCGCAGCGCCGCCGTCTTGCCCGCCGAGCGCGGGCCTGCCCACTCAGTGATCTGACCCCGCGGCACACCGCCGGGTAGCGCGGCGTCCAGCTCCGGCCAGCCCAGCGGCCAGGCGGGCGCCGACCCGGCTAACAGCTCGCTGGCTCGTACCAGCGAGCCGGCCGGGCCGGCCTGGTCGGCGAGGGAGAGGGCGGCAAGGGCACTGGAACGTGGCATAGGTGGCTCGTGATCCATGGTTTGTGGACCCAGGGGATCCCGAAGATAACCCGAAAGTAAGGCCGGCGCAAGAACCCGTACGAGGGTCGCAAGAGTTGGCCACCAGGACCCCGAATCGCTGTTCGGTTACGGGATAAGAGATCCCAATCCCAGACAGCGGCCGGCTCGCACCGCTCGCATCATCATCGACTAGGCGCCAGATTCTCGGGGGACGGCGGCTCGCTAACCTGGCACGGTTCTTCCCTTCCGTGCGCTACGAGCGTCAGCGAAACGAAACTAGACCTCGACTTCAACACTTAGAGAAAATGATCGAGCTTCGCGGTGTGGAGAAATGGTATGACACGGGAGCCGGGCGCACGTTCGTGCTCCGTCAGATCAGCATGGACGTCAGACAGGGCGAGTTCGTCACCATCATGGGCCCGTCGGGCGCCGGCAAGACCACGCTGCTGAACATCATCGCCATGTTCGACAGCGACTTCGCCGGCGAATACCACCTGGACGGGCACGCGGTGCATGAGCTGAGCCACAAGGAACGCAACAAGCTGAACAAGCGCTACGTCGGCTTCGTCTTCCAGCATTACCACCTACTGGAGGATCTCACGGTCGCCGAGAACCTGGACATTCCCCTCTCGTACCGGGACGTCAAGCGGTCGGAACGTCAGGCGATGGTCGCCGACATCCTCGACCGCTTTCAGATCGTTGCCAAGAAGGATCTGTACCCGAGCCAGCTATCCGGCGGTCAGCAACAGCTGGTGGCGGTGGCGCGGGCGTTGGTGGCGGAGCCCAAGCTCATCCTGGCGGACGAGCCGACCGGCAGCCTGCACTCTTCGCAAGGCGGGACGATCATGGACCTGCTGAAGGACCTGAACGAGCAGGGGACGACGATCATCCAGGTGACTCACAACGAGAACTGGGCGGCCTACGGCGGAAATACCATCCAGCTACTCGACGGCTGGATCACGAAGGACGCCTGAGCAAGCGGCGCGGCGGACGACGAAAGCCGCGGGAACAGCCGGCGGCTGACCCGCTGCCGCACTAAGGCTCGAGGCTCACGGCGCGGAAGCGGACGTCGGGGTCGGGCCGCCCGCGTGAGAAGCGCGGCGCCTTTTGGATCCGGCGGTTGTCGCCCCAGGTCATGTAGAACCCGTCATCATCCACCGTCCCGTCGTTGTAATCCCCCATGTAGCAGCTCTTGACCAGCGGATCGAAGTTCGGGTTGAGCGGCGGCACGTCGAACGATTCGGCGGTGACCCGCTGGTTGACCCAGCTGCGGCCGCCGTCTGCCGAGACGGCGCGGTAGATGTCGAGCTTCAGGTTCCTGGAATCGTGGCGGCGGTCATAGAAGAAGACGCTGACCTGCCCGTCGGGCCCCACGTTGACGACCGGCATGAAGTTGTCGTTCGTCGTCTCGTCGCGGTTCGCCTTCACGGCCCGCCCCTTCACGACGTTGACGGGCTCGCTCCACGAAGCGCCGCCATCGCTCGAGCGGACCACGAACACATCGGAGTTGTCGCCCCGGTTCTGCCGGCCCGGGTCGGCAGCGAAGGCGATGTAGACGGCACTGCTATTCCGATCGACGTCCATGCTGGGGAACTCGTTCACGCGAATGAAGCCGTTGAGTGCCGGCCGGAAACAGGCGGAGGTCGCGGTTCGTTCCGTGATGCGCGGGAACGTCGCGGCGGTGTACTCGGTGCCCCAGGTCTGACCGCCGTCGGTGGACCGGCGTACCCGGATGCGGCCACCCGTCATTCCGGAGCGATCTTCCCACGCCACGTAGAGCTCGCCGCGGCCGCCCACAGCCGGCATGGCGCCCTGAACCTCGCGGCCCGAGGATAACTGCTCCGGCCTCGAGTAACTCCGGCCGCCGTCGGTGGAGCGCGCGAAGAGTATGCGGGAGGGGCCGCGGAGCGGGAACTCGGTCCAAACGACGTAAACGTTCCCGTCGTGCCGTCCGCCGCTGAGGTCGACCGCGATGAACTCCTTGTCCTGGAACGCATCGTCATCGAGGCCGGATATCAGAACCGGCTCGCTGAAAGTCACCTCGCCTTCCGTCTCGGTCGATTTCGCCACGCCGACGTAGGAACGGGCCCGTGAGTCCAGCGCCAGAGTCGCGAAATAGAAGTTGCCGTCCCGGTCAACGGCGATTGCCGCGTCACCCAGGTTGCGACCGCCCTTCGCCGGCGCCAGCACACCGGCATCGGTGAACGTCGCGCCGCCGTCGAGCGAATAGGCGTAGCCGGTCATGCTGTTACGGCGCGTGAACTCGCCGGAATCGTTGAACCCGATGACCACGACGTCACCGTGTCGTGCCACAGCGCTCTCGCTCTGCGTCGTATTGTTGCCACGATCGACCGACGGGTCGTTGACCAAGACATCGTCGGCAGCGCCGAATCGGTCGCCACGCTCACCGCAGGTGACGAGCGCGGCGATCAAAGCGAATGTGCCGACCTTTCTCATCGTCGTCGATAACGACAACGACGACGATCGCGGCGCGGATCTAGGGTCGGGCGACATCGGTCAAGCTCCCAGGCGACGGGAAAGGGACTGAAGGATCGAGTTCTCGAGCGTGCCGTTGGAAGGCAGCGGTCGGCCACCGAGCGGGCCTTCGCCGCCGCGGACCGTGGCGATGATCGTCGGCGTCACCTCGACGCGAAGCCCGCCATCAGCCGCCGGCTTCAGGGTCAGCTCGAGCACGTAGCGACCCCCCTCTTCACCGATAAATCGCCGGTACTCCTCCGGCACTAGCCGCGCCAGGTCATCGCTATCCAGCGAAACCGACTGGCTGTTCAGAAACCCTTCCTGACCCGTCGCGAAGGCATCGACCAGGCTTGTACCCAGTTCCGGCGCCCGCTCGGCCGACAGCGCGCCCGACTCGACCAGCACGGCCGTCAGCGCATCGACGACGCGGTCCGGGCTCTGGGAAAAGACGGCGAAGTTCTGGATATCAGTCATCTGACCATCCGTCTCGTAGGAACAGGCGATCGCCAGAGCGGCGAGCGCCACGGCGAGGCGCCGGAATACGTTAGCAGACATAGGGTGATCGGTCTCCTGCTGATTGGCCCGGGAGCACCGGCGGCCTTCCGCCACCGCCCGGCAGCCCCGAGCGATAAGTCGCGGTTATTGGTTTCCTTAAGATAATACGATCACCTGGGGAGGTGGGTTTCGGGGGGGCCGGTGGGCCGGTTGATTGACCTGGCTGCTTGCCGAGCAGCACTTCGGACGCTAGTTAATCTTCAATGCAATCCGTGGCTCGGGTTACCGGCCACCGGCTACTGGCCACCGGCCACCGCTCACTGGACTTCGCCATGCTCTGGGTCCTACTGATCCCCGTCTTCGTTCTCGCCGCAGTGCTGGTGGCGCTGCTCACGCTCTGGCTGGTCGGCGAGCGAGGCCACCTGATGCTCCCATCGACGCGCAAGGCCTTTCGGAGGCCGAGCCACCGGAATCGATCCGGCGCTGGCGGTGGGTCGAGCGGCTCCGGCGGGGACGGTAAGCGCGGCGGCCTGGCCACGGCTCTTCACGGCTACGTCTACAGTCGCTGGCCCTACCAGTACATCAGGGTCGCCGTCCGCTGGCTGCTCCCCAATATGACGGCGGACCAGAAGCGCTGGTGGGCCGATCGCTATCACGGCAAGGTGCTGCCGACCGAGCTGGCCCGCAGGATTATCAAGCTGGACCACGACATCGAGCGGACCGACCTGGAGCGGATCATCCCCTACCCGATGGCACGGGATATCGTGCTCAAGGGGCCGCCGAATGTGGTCCTGCTGGACTGCCCCTGCCGCGCCATGCGCGAGAACCCATGCCAGCCTACGGATGTGTGCATGATCGTCGGCAAGGGCGATTTCGTACTGGAGCACCATCCGCATCGGTCGCGACAAATTACCCAGGGTGAGGCGCTTGACGTACTGCAGGCCGAGCACGAGCGGGGGCACGTTCACACGGCCTACTTCAAGGACGCGATGAACAACCGCTTCTACGCCATCTGCAATTGCTGCTCGTGCTGTTGCGGCGGTTTGGAGGCGATGCGGCGCGGCGTGCCGCTGGTCGCCTCATCAGGCTATGTCGCCGAAGTGGATGAAGCGAACTGTATCGCCTGCGGCGATTGCGAGACCGCCTGCCCGTTCGACGCGGTCACGCTCAACGACACCGCCGTCGTCAGCTGGGAGAAATGCATGGGCTGCGGGGTCTGTGAGGGCCAGTGTGAGACGGAGGCGATGCAGCTCGTACTCGACGAGCGCAAGGGACTGCCGCTGGATGTACAGGCTATCGGAGTCCGTTGAGCGGTAGGCAGTAGGCGGTGAGCGCTAGGCAGTAGGCGGTGAGGCAGTGAACCGTGACTCGTTGTTTCTGGTGAACTATTCACCGCTTACGCTCACTGAAGTTTCGAGAGAACACGGAGCGTCGAACCATGCCCGATCTCAACCAGCTCTCCCAAGGCGACCTCTTCGCAGCGCCCGACCCGATCGTCACCTGCACGACTCTGGACGAACTGCACGGCCTGATCCGCAACTGCAGGAAATGCGACGAGCTGGCGGAGTATCGGACGCAGGCGGTGCCCGGCGTTGGCCCGGCGAACGCACGAGTGGTGTTCATCGGCGAAGCTCCGGGTCGCTGGGAGGACCAGAAGGGCGAACCGTTCGTGGGCGATGCCGGTGCCTACCTGACCGAGCTGCTCGAGAAGATCGGGCTCGGTCGTTCCGAGGTCTTCATCAGCAACATCGTGAAATGCCGGCCACCGGATAACCGGACCCCGAAGACGCCGGAGATGGACGCCTGCGCGCCCTACCTGGAGCGGCAGCTGGAGCTGATCAAACCCGACCTTGTGGTGCTGCTGGGGCGAGTCGCTCTGGAACGCTTCTTCCCCAAGGAGAAGATCACCGACGCAGCCGCGAAACCGCGCCGCCGGATGGTCGGCGCCCGCGAGGTCACTTTCCTTCCTCTGCTACACCCGGCATTCGGCATTCGCCGCCAGGACCTGAAGCCGGAGATCGAGCGACAGTTCTGGACGATCCGCGAGCTGCTGGACAACCTGTAGCTGCCGCCGCGCTCCGCTACTCGTAACGCACGACGGCGAGGCCGGCGGCGGCCAGCGCGCTAAGCTCCAGCTGTAGGTCGCTCAACTCGCCGTCCGCAGCGAGATCGACGTACAGGGGGCTCGAGGCGGCCAGCTGCCTCGTTATCCCGGAAGTCCGGAGCTCCAGGAAGGTGAGCGGCTCCGGCTGCAGGATGTACGCTGGCGGCTCGCCGTTCCCCGTAACCAGGATGCTGCGCAGCTGCCACTTCGGGAACTGATAGCGGGCCGCCAGGCCCGGGATGTTCAGGTCGTCGGCCCAGACCGCTACCGCCCAGTCGGCGTAGAGCCTGAAGAAGTCTTCGCCGGTCTGCGCCTCGATGTTAGCGACACCGTTCGGTGAGGCGGCGGCGATGTCGCGGAAGATGAAGTCGCCGTACTGGTCGGCGAGCCAGCGCAGGAATAGCCAGCCGGCGCCGCGTTCGCCCAGCGTGCCGCCGCCCTTGACCACGGTCAGCGAGTTGGAGCCCGGATCCTCGAGGAAGGAGGCGGCCCGACCGAAGTTCGACAGGTAGAGGTTCTCGGCGGCAGCGTCTTCGCCGACAACATCCGCCGCGTCGCCGCCCAGTTCCTCGGCCATGTGGGCGAGGCCCTCGCTCAGCCAGAGGAGTTCGGTGTTCGCTCTACCATTGACGAAGATCTTGTAGCGGAAGTTGATCATGTGCTCGGTCTCGTGAATCATCACGCCGGGAAGCACCTCGAGCGTACGCGTGCGTTCACGCGGGTCGCTGTAAATGCCTTCCTCGTCGGGTACGAGTCCGTAGAAGAGCTCGCCGTCGTTCGAGAACTCGCAGAGGTCGCAACCGGTAGTGGCGGGGTCGGCGAGGTCGAGCCCGAAGAAGAAGCCGACGACGGTGCCGTCGGCCCCGCGCGGAGTGAGCTTGTTGACCGTGGCCGTGAGGAGAATGATCACGCGATCGTTGTTGTCGAAGTCGGTGGGTTCGCCGAAGTAGTCGACGTCCGACTCATAGAGGATCAGGTCGTAGAGAAAGCCGAGCTCCTCGATGTCGGTATCGGTAAGGCCCGGCGACGGGGCGACGTCGTCCAGATAGAGGAGCGTGTGGGTGCCGATGAACTTCAAGGTCGCCGTGACGCGATCGAAATCGTCGCGGGTCGCGTCGGGCAGCGCGTCGGTGTTCTTGATGACCCAGAAGTCGCGACTGCTCCCCAGGGACGGTTGAGCGAAGAGCTGAGCGCCCGGCTGAGCCATGGCGCCGGGTGCGAGCCCGCGGTCCGCCAACCCGCGAGCGACAAGCTCCCGCTCGAAGGCGCGCAACCGCGTATCGAAGCTCTCCGGCGCCGCTCGAGCCGTGGCCTCGGCGGCCGAGAACAGGACGCTGCTGCCGCCCAACGACACCTCGACATCGACGCTATCCTCGAACTCGGCGCTCAACGCGACCAGCATGTACTTCGCCGTGCCGCCGTCGGCGGGTAGGACGGCACAATCGACGTCGCTGCTGCTCTCCATGACGAGCACCTGCCCGACACTGAACGGCAGGGCCGGCACGGAGACCGTGAGGCTCTGGGTCGGACCGGTGTAGCCGTCGACCCGCAACCGCACGGCCACATCCGTGGTCGGCGAACAGACACCGGCGGGCGCCGGAACGACCGTGCGGAGTGTCGCCGGCGATCCGTCCACTCGCTCGGTAATCTCGCCGGCCACACCATCGAACAGGATGTCGATCGACATCTCGGGCGTCAGATCGGTCACGACCACGTCGATGATGTCGCCGGGGTCGGCGCTGCTCGCCGATAGCGATTGGATGGCGGGCGCCGGAAGCGCCGTGAGGTTACCCAAAATGACGCGGTCGAGTCCCAGGACTCTGGCCTCCACCTCCAGGGGGCCCGTCTGGTCCCCGAGCACGATCCGCGTTGTCGCCAGGCCATCGGCGTCCGTTACGGCAGACGTCCGGGTCACCTCACCATCACCCTGTATGACCCTCCAGGTAACGGTCGCGCCCTCTTCGCCCGCACCGCCGCTCTTCCGGCGAACGGCCACGACGAGCGGATCTGCCAGCGTGGTGCCCGCCACTCCGCTCTGGCCGGCGCCGGAGACGACCACCAGCTCGAACACGTTAGGGTCGAGACCCGTGGGACCGTCGTCGCCGCAGCCGGCGACGAGCCCGACGACCAAGGCCACAGCCAGGAGTTTCGCGATCCTCGTTTCAGGCGTTCCCATCCTATTCCTCACCTTCTGTATAACCTCGCCGAGCCAGCAATTCAGCGTACATACACTCCGCTGGGCCCAAAGATACATCCAGATTCGGGGACGGTGCAGGCAGTTCCGTACGCCGGTATCGGAACGATCCGCCGGCCAAGCTGCCCCTGCGTTGGACGCACCAACGGACCGATCCGTTAAACGCGATGCGTAGTGGCGTTCTCCTCTCGCTGTAAGACGCTGGGGGAATTGCCGGACGCCTGGGTTCGTCAGTTCGGGGAGGTGCCCCTTTCGATATCGGTCAGGTCGATGACGGGGCTACCGAGCAGCTGGGAGCGACCGGTCCGCACCCGTCCCACGACGGTGATGTACTCGAGTGGCTCGACGCTCTCGGCGACGGCCAGAAGCCCATCCGGCACGGCAAGGTAAACATGGCCCAGATCGCCCGCCGCCCCACGCGCCAGAATGAACGGCTCGCCCTCCTCGAAGTCGGTACGCACCCGCTCCGCACGCTGGAGCGAGATGAACTGGACGCGCCAGCGCACCAGCGCCCCCCGGTAGCGGGCCGGGTCGGCGCGCAGCTGCGCGGGGGTAAGGTCGCCCGTGTCGGCGAGGTTGAGGGCGGAGTCCAAAGCGGCAGGGCCGTAGACCCACCCGTCGAGCCGAATCCGAATCCAGTCGCCGGTCCGGCCCAGCACCTGGGCCTGTGCACCCTGCTGGAAGGTGGCGACCGTGTCGCCGTCGGGCGTGGCATGGACGACGAGCGGTGCGACCGCCGTGATCAGGGGCGACTCATCCTCGCCGGCCTCGCCGCCGGCTGGCGCCCCCGGCTGTCCCCCCGCCGCCGCACCGCTCATCTCCAGCGACGCCCGCCACAGCCAGCCCAAGCGCCGCACCTGGATCCAGCTGCCGCTGGTGCTGGCACCCAGGCGCTCCAGCAGGCAACCCTCCAGCAGGCGAGCCACGATGGCCCCATTGGGACGGGCCCGCAGATTCTCACCGCCCGTCGCCCGCACGCTGAGATCGAAGCCGTCCCGACTGGTGGCACCCACCGAGGGCGCCCATATCCAGCCCGTCAGTTCAACCTGCGCCCAGCCACCCTGCTCGGCGACGACCGACAGCTCGGCGCCCGGCATCACGCTGGCCAGCTGGGTCCCGTTGGGTTCTCGGCGGAAGTTCTCCTCGGCAGTGACCCGGGCCGTGGCCTGGGCGTGCGCCGACGGCGGCGGCGCGAGAAGCAGCAGCAAGACGGTCCAGCGGACGAAGCACATCAACCCGGCTCTCATGAGTCTCCCCCTCCCCCGACCTCGTGGCCACAGGGTCGCTCCGCCCCTCAGGCGTAACGATCTTTCCCGCGGTTGTCAATCGTCTGCTGTTGCGCGGTGGGCACGCCGGCTTAAACTGCCGTATGCAAAAGCTCGATTACGCGACGTTGTTGGCCGTTCTGGCTGTCGGCCTCTCCTGGCCGGGCGGGTTGGAGGCCCAGCGGGTGCCCTCGCCCTACCGCTTCATCGAGCCGAAACAGGACCTGGGCCTCACGTTCAGCTATATTTGGGCCGACGCCGGCAAGGCCGGGATCGGGCCAAAGGCCGGGCCCGCCATCGGCGTCCGCTACACCCGGCGCGTCAGCCGCCCCCTCAGCCTCACCCCCGAGGTCGTCTTCTTTCGCAGCGAGCGCGACGTCCGCGACCCCTCGCTGGAAGAGGGCCAGGACGACGACGGGGACGGCTCGCTCCTACTCGGAAACGAGGGGCTGGACGTCGTGCTCGTGGCCGGACGCATCAACCTGAACCTCACCGGGACTCGGACCTGGCACAGTCTTGCCCCTTACCTCCTAGGCGGAATCGGCATGGCCATAGAGGTAGGTGGCACCGCCGGCTGCCCGTCCACGGCGCCGGACTGTCAGATCGAGCTACGCGAGCGCTTCGATTTCGGGACCAGTTTCCTGTTGCAGCTCGGGCTCGGCACCGTCTGGATACCGCGCCAGCGCCTCAGCCTCCGTATCGAGGGCCTGAACCGTATCTGGCGGATCAAGACACCGCCCGGCTATTACGATCCCGGAGTCACGAGGTCCCCGATTCCCCCTCCTTCCGACTGGACCAACAACTGGGAGATCGGCCTGACCCTGTCCTACTGGTTCTAACCGGCCCCCAGCAGCGGGGCCCGCCGGCTTCTTCCCAGGCGGTTTCCCAGCCCCGTACTTCGCCCGAGGTGGGCTGGAAATCGGCCGCGGTGGCCTTTTTCATAGGATCTTGCGCAAACCGCCGCCGCCATGTCAGATTGTTCACGTCATTGCTGCCTACATCATCCACAGTATCAATGCGACCCGGGGGAAAAATCCAAGTACGCATTGACCGCGAGGCAGGGATACGGCAGCGGGATTCACCGTAGGAGTAGCCCTGGTTTTGCGCTGCAGAGCCGCAGTAACGTAATGCGGCGCACGTTTCACAGGCCGGGCTCAAGGAAGACCCGGCTCCAAAGCTTGGAGGAGTAGCATGCTCAAACGTGTTGCGTGTCTGTTTGCCCTGGCCATGTTCCTAACGGCAGGAACGGCCTTCGGGCAGAGCCGGCCGATCGAGTTCGGAATCGACGGAGGAATCACGTACTCGATGCTCCAGGACATGGACGGCATGGAGTTCGACGACGAGCTGAGCTTCGACATACCGTTTTCGACGCTCCGCGTCGGGTTCTTCGTGAGCGACAACATCTCGGTCGAGCCGCAGGTACAGTTCAGCTTCTTCGATCCCGGTGGAGATTCAGACACCCAGATGCAGCTCGGGCTCCTGGCCGCTGTCCTGTACCACTTCCAGCCCGACATGATGGAGACGCAGTTCTTCGTCCGAGGCGGCGGCGCCTTCTTCATGTACGATTTCGGCGGGGATGTCGACGACACCCTGTTCGGCTTCGGCGGCGGTGCCGGAGTCAAGGTGCCGATCGCCGACAGCTTCATGTTCCGCGCTGGTGGCGACGTCGTCTACATGCTGGAGGGCGACATAACGCCCGCCATGATCAACATCATCGGCTCGGTCGGCGTTTCGTTCTTCCTGCAGTAGCGGACGAGAGCCGGGCCAAGGGCCAGGCTTTCATACGAGAAGGCGCGGGCAACTTCCCGCGCCTTCTCCTTTTTTCCCAGCTATGGCGTCATGAACGGAAGCACCACCTTACTCCGGGCCACCGCGCTCGGCCTGTTGACCCTCACCGTCGCCGCCGCACGGGCATCGGCCCAGCAACAAGACAGCGTCTTGCCGTACAAGCTGGAGGGTATCACCGTCACGGTCTCCCGATACGGGGCGGACGTTAACCGGCTGCCTTATGCGGTGGGCCTACTGGGCGAGGGCGACTTGCAAGGCCTCGAGGCCACGGTCTCGCTGGACGAGTCGCTGGCCCAGATCCCCGGCGTGTTCGTAAACAACCGCCACAACTTCGCCCTCGGTGCCCGGATCTCGATCCGCGGCTTCGGCGCGCGCTCGCAGTTCGGGGTACGCGGCGTCCGCATCATCCAGGACGGGATCCCGCTGACGCTGCCCGACGGTCAGGCGCAGACGGGCAACCTCGATCTGGCTGCCGCCGGCCGCATCGAGGTGATCCGCGGTCCCGCCTCGGCGCTCTACGGCAACGCGTCGGGCGGTGTTATCAGCCTGCGGACCGAGTCGGCGCCGCCGGTGCCCTTCCGTCCGGAACTCGGCGTCGTGGCCGGCGGCTACGGTGACGATCGCATCTATCAGAAGTACGACGTCAAGCTGGGCGGACAGCGGGGCCGCTTCGACTACCTCAGTCACATCTCATACTTCGATACGGACGGTTTCCGCGCCCACAGCCAGGCGCGTCACATGCTGCTCAATACGCGCCTGCGCTACGAGCCGAGGGGCGACTCCGAGCTGACGCTGGTGGTCAACTACGCGGACGCGCCGCAGGCGCAGAACCCCAGCTCGCTCACCGACTCCGTCGCCCGGGTCAAGCCCGACACGGTCCGCGACATCGTGCTACCCCCGGAGTACTGCCCTCCCGATCCCGGCTTCGGGGGCTGCCAGAACCTGGGCGAGGAGTTCCGGCAGGGACAGGCCGGGGTCACGTACCGCCGGAGCTTCGGCGGCGCCCACGAGATCGCACTCATGGGCTACAGCCTGTTCCGGGAGCTGGAGAACCGGATCCCCTTCCGGCTCATCGAGCTCGACCGGCTGGGCGGCGGAGCGCGGGCCGAGTACCGCCTCAACCCGGCGACGGGCCGCCTGACGCGCCTGGGCGCCGGCGTCGATTTCGACCGCCAGCAAGACGACCGGGTCGAGCGGGTGCGCGATGCGGATAGCGTAGGCCCGGTGGCCCTCGATCAGGATGAGGGGGTGACGTCCCTCGGGCTCTTCGCCCACGGCGGCCTGGCCCTGACACCCGGGCTCGGGCTGACCCTGAGCCTACGCTACGACCGGGTCCG
>JASFTI010000045.1:0-14962 GCA_050053635.1 Gemmatimonadales bacterium | reverse complement strand
AGGGCGGCCGCGAAGATCGCGTCACGCCGATCGCTCTCCAGGTACTCGAGCATTTCGGGCAGCCGCTCCCAGCGGCGCTTGCGCGCGTCGTCGATCAGCCCGGCGCGGTGCAGGGCGGGTGCCTGGTAGTCGGACGGGTGCCACTGGCGTACCCAACGGTCGGCCCAGGCGGCGGTCTTATCGTCGTGACAGAGATTGCAGGCGTTGGGTGAGCCGAAGGCGATGGTCGCCGACGGCGTCGGCGGTCGCATCGAATGGTCGCTTCGCCGGATGCGCGCGAACTCGGTCGTCGGCATGTGGCAGGCGACACACTCGTTCCCCGGACTGCCGGCTGCGTGCCGGGTGTGGGCCGGCGCGTTTTGGACCCGGTCCGCGTGACAGGGCAGGCAGGCGTCGTTCGCCTGCGGCCCTGTAAACAGGTAACGGCCACTCGACGTGTGGCAGTCGAGGCAGTCGAGCTCGCCGGAGGCCAGGCAAGGGCTCGTCAACCAGAGGGTGTAGGTAAAGTTCTCTCCCAGATCGCGCCCGTCCGGGTAGAAGTCGGGATGCTCGAACGCGGCGAGATCGTAATGATCGAAGTAGCGATCACCGGGCATGAAGCTCTGCGTGATCGGCCACATCTTGGCATGGCACGGCGCGCACAGGCCATTTATTTGCCGCGGAGTGAAGCCCGTGGTTCTGATGATTGCCATGTCTTCGGGGCAACTCTCCTCGTTGCAGGCACGCACGTGCTCGCCGCCGGGTCCGTGACACGTCTCGCAGTTGATGCCGGGTTCCAGCCAGACCGTGTTGTAGGTGTCGGTGGCCAGGTCGTAGTTGGTGGAAAGTTGGCTGACGTGACATGTGTGGCACGAAGTGTTGAAGGTGAGCTCCGGGTCGCGCCAGTCGATGGCTTCATCATCCAGGTCGGCTTCGTGTCGCACGCTGCTGGCTGTCGTGTTGTACCACTCGCGGCGGCGGACATCGAAGGCGAGCGGCAGGACCTGAAGGCGGCCGCGCTCGAGCTGGGTGAGGAAGAAATAGACATTCTTACCGCCCATGACGTGCTCGATTCGGTATTCCTGTTCGCCGTCCGAGCCACGCTGGCGCACCCAGCCGGCTCCGTCTCTGACCTCCAGATCGAAGTAACTGTCGCCGATTTCGATCTCGCCGGCCGGTGGGCTGATTTCGTTGCGGGCGAACTCGGGAGTGAACGGTTGCATCGCCCGCCCGTGGTGAGAGGGCGCCCACAGATCGTAAAAGCGCTGATGGCAGCTCTTGCAGGTTACGGAGCCTGCATAGCCCCGAGGGCCGTCGCCGTCGGCGACGTCGCACGCCGCGGTGAGGAGGGCGAGTGCCGCAACCGAGAGAAAGGTCGGGAAACGCGGCCGTGACGCGCCGCGCTGCGCTGTCAACTCGCTCGTCATCGATTCGACCGTGCCTCACAGTCGGGTGTCAACTCAGTGCTGCCGGTGGCACGAATCAAATTAGCGGCCGCCGATGTCGGCGGCCAGCGAAGAGTGGCGGTGCGCGATAGCCGATTCCAGATGCAGGAAGTCCCCGCGCCGGGACTCGCCGTTCCCAGCCGGGGACTGCTGTGCCTGCGCTTGATCCCGCCGCTGGCGCGCCTAGTTGTTACAGTAGACGCCGCCCTCCTTGGTGGCGATCGTCGCTCCCTTGGCAGTGCCGTAGTAGATCTCGCACTCCAGGTCGCTGTTCATCTCATGCGTCGCCATCGCCCGCCAGCCCTTCTCGGTCGCCTCCGCGACCGTGACGATGATCCGCTGGCTCGTCCGGTAGCTGTCGAGAAGGTTCGTGTTGGTCGTGTAGGTCAGGGTCTCGGCGAAGTAGTCCTCTTCCGCCGTCGCCAGGTTCCGCAGGTCGGAGCGCATGGCCGAGTAGAAGGCCTTGTCCCGGGTATTCACGAACCGCGGAAGGGCGATCACCGCCAGCATGCCGATGATCAGGATGACCGTGAGCAACTCGACAAGCGTAAAACCTCTCTTGTTCCGCATCTTTATCCTCGCTTATGCGCCGAGCCGGTGAGGCCAGCCGGCGCATCCTGTCGGGCAAGCTGTATGCCGCGCTCTAGGCACCCTTGGCTCGCTCGTTGCGGCGGGTCGAGGCGCCGGGGCCGCCCGCCATGGGAATATCTGTCTCCGCCTATTCGGTCAGAATGACCGGCCCCGCGGCTACTCTTCCTCCGACTTCACCGCGGCCACGGACACCATGCGTTCGATGGATTCGTGCATGAGCGCCTTCGTCGATTCGACCTCGGGGTCGTCCGCGGCGACGGCGCTGGCGTTGAGCTGGCGAACGAGGCCGATGAAGCGGTCGACCTCTGCCCGGAGCTGGAGGTAGACGCGCCGCTCGGGGAGGAGCTTGTTCGCGAGCCCCCAGACGCCGATCTGGTTGATCATGATTCCTGCGAGGACGATGGCGACCTCGATCCGCTGATATGCGATCATCAGGGTTTGCAGCAGGATGATGACCACGCCGCCCAGGGCCAGGACATTATTCAACGTGGTGCGGTTCAGGATTGACCTCATGCTTCCTCCTCGGGATCGGTGGGGCTGCGCGGGTCGCGCTGCCTACCGGGCGATGGCTGCGTGGAGCGGGGGAGCGGGGGATGGGTGCGGCCGTGCAACTATGCATGGCTATTACGTTTTAGGCAAGGGCTATGCCATGCGGCCGCCCGAGGCCGTCTAGCCGGCCTTCAGTTTGACCCTGAGGTTCTCCAGCATGTCCCGGGTCATGGAGGGCAAGTCGTATTTCGGCTGCCAGTCCCATTCTTCCCGGGCGGCGCTGTCGTCCAGGGAGTTGGGCCAGGAGTCGGCTATCCCCTGGCGAACGGGGTCCACCTCGTAGTCGACGGTGAACTCCGGTATGTGTTTACGTATCTCGGCCCCCAATTGTTCCGGGGTGAAGTTTACGGCCGTGACGTTGAAGGCGTTACGGTGGACGAGCCGCTCCGGGTCGGCGTTCATCAGGTCTATGGCCGCCTTGACCGCGTCCGGCATGTACATCATGTCGAGGCAGGTGTCGGGGCTCAGGAAGCAAGTATAGCGCTTGTTGCGAATCGCCTCGTAGAAGATCTCGACGGCGTAGTCGGTCGTGCCACCACCGGGTGGTGCTACGTATGAGATGATGCCGGGGTAGCGCAGGCCACGGGTGTCGACGCCGAAGCGCTGATGGTAGTAGTCGCAGAGCAGTTCGCCGGCCACCTTGGTCACCCCGTACATGGTCGTCGGTCGCTGCAGGGTGTCCTGGGGTGTCCTGTCGGGTGGTGTGGAGGGGCCGAAGGCGCCGATCGAGCTGGGGAAGAACACGGCGCAACGGTTCTCGCGCGCCACCTCCAGCACCCGATAGAGGCCGCCCATGTTGACGTTCCAAGCGACGTGCGGTTTCTCTTCCGCCGTCGCCGAGAGCAGCGAGGCGAGGTGGTAGATCGAGTCGATGTTGTACTTGCGGATCACCTCGTCGACCAGCCGCCGCTCCGTGCAATCCACGTACTCGAACGGCCCGTCTCGGTCCAGGGCGCCGGCTGGCATACGGATATCGGAAGCGACGACGCAGTCGGCACCGCAGCATTCACGCAGTGCGGGCACGAGTTCTGATCCGATCTGGCCGAGTGCGCCCGTTACAAGGATCCTCTTCAAGTGAGCCTCCCGGATATGGCCAGGGTGTTTGGGGTGGTGATTCCCGAATCCCACCCCACATCCTCACGTAAGCAGCTTCCGCTCCTTCGCCGCATGGACAAGCTCGTCCTGGAATTTCGGGTCGGCGATAGCGATCAACGCCTCGGCCCGCTCCCGCAGGTTCAAGCCGAACAGGTTGGCGATCCCGTACTCGGTCACGACGTAATGGACGTCAGCGCGGCTGGTGACGACGCCGGCGCCCTGCTTGAGGAACGGCACGATGCGCGATACTTCGCCACCTTTCGCGGTGGCCGGCAGTGCGATGATCGGTCTGCCGCCTTTCGATTTCGCTGCACCGCGGATGAAGTCTACCTGTCCACCGAAACCGGAGTAGATGTAGGGGCCTATCGAATCGGAGCAAACCTGTCCGGTCAGGTCGACTTCGATGGCTGAGTTGACGGCCACCATGTTGTCGTTTTGGCTGACGACGAATGGGTCGTTCACGTATTCGACCGGATGTGCTTCGATTAATGGGTTGTTGTCCAAGAAGTCGTACAGCTCATCACTCCCGAGGGCGAAAGTGAGGACCACCTTACCGGAGTGCAAGTTCTTCTGCGTGCCCGTCACGACGCCGCGCTGGATCGCCCGCATGCCGCCGTCCGAGATCATCTCGGTATGGATTCCGAGCTCCAGGTTATCCTCCAGAGACTCCCAAACCGAGTCGGGGATGCCGCCGATCCCCATCTGCACCGTTGAGCCCGGACCGATGAGAGGGGCGACGTTGGCGGCGATGGCCTTCTCGACCTCGGTGGCCGGCTTCGGCTCGAGCTCGGGCAACGGTTCCGTGTACTCGGCGATCGCATCGACGCGGTTCACGTGAATGAACGAGTCGCCGAGTACCCGTGGCATCTTGGCGTTCACCTGCGCGATGACGTACTTGGCCATCTGGCAGGCGGCGATCGAAGCGAGCGTTTCGACGCCAAAACTCATGAACCCGTGCTCGTCGGGCGGCGAGCACTGTACCATAGCCACATCCAGCTCGACGATGCCCTGGCGGAAGAGGCGCGGGATCTGGTGCAGGAAGATGGGCACGTAGTCGCCGCGTCCCTCGTTCACCGCTTTGCGGTCGGCCGGCCCCACGAACAACGAGTTGTGCCGGAAGCTACCCTGCATCCCCGGCTGCGACAGCGGGTCCTGGCCCACCAGAAGCACATGGTTGAGTTGAACGTCTTGCAGTTCGTCGGCTCGTTCGGCCAGACCCCGAACGAGAGCCTGCGGGATGGCCGCGTTGCCGGCGTAGTAAACGCAGTCGCCGCTCTCGATCTTGCGGACGGCTTCCGCCGGGCTCTGCAGCTTGGATCTATAGTCGTCTAGCCAGTTCATTCGGCTCACCTCTCGTCGACCAGGTCAGCGAGCGGGACCGTGGTGAGCCCCAGAATCGCACCCACCTTCTCATTGACCAGCTGACCCTCGTACATGTAGACGCCCTTCCTCAGGCCGGGATCGCGTAGCGCTTCGCGAAGCCCATTGCGCAACATGCTCTTCAGCGTGGGGAGCACCGCGTTGGCGAGTGCCCGAGAGGCGGTGCGCGCGATATTGGCGGTCATGTTGGGTACGCAGTAGTGGACGACATCGTGGGCGAGGAAGGTCGGATCGTCAATCGTCGTTGGCCGGCTGGTCTCTACGCAACCGCCCTGGTCGACGGCGAGGTCGAGGATAACGCTCCCGGGCTTCATCGCCTTCACCATGTCCTCGGTGACCAGGATCGGTGCCTGGGCGCCAGGGTTCAGGATGGCGCCGATCACCACGTCGGCGATCGATGTGAACCGTTCGAGCTGCGCCATCCCCGCCACCGCGGTGACCACCTGACTCGACAGCTCCCTTCTCAGGGCTCTGAGCTTTGCCAGATCCTCGTCGACCACGATCACGTGCGCGCCGCTCGCCAGCGCCTGCCGTGCCGCGCTGGTGCCCACCGATCCGGCACCCAGAACGAGGACGGTGGGCGGCGCCACGCCGGCCACGTTGCCCAGGAGGATACCGCGTCCGCCCGCCTCGTTCTGCAGGTACTGTGCGGCGACCTGGACCGACATATGTCCGGCCATCTCGCTCATCGGTGCGAGGATCGGCTGGTTGCCGTGCTCGTCCTGAATGATCTCGTAACCGATGATCGTCGTCTCGAGTTCGGCCAGCCGCTCGACGTTCTCGCGCGGGGCAACAGCGAGGTGATGGAAGGCGCAGATGATTAGACCGGGTTTGAGCAGATCCAGCTCCTCCGTCGAGAGGATGCCGACTCTACAAACGATGTCAGCACGCTTGTACGCCTCTTCGCTGCTGTAAACGATCTGAGCGCCGGCGGCCTCGTATTCGCTGTCTGAGAACTTGGCGGTGGCCCCGGCATCCTTCTCTACTATCACGGTGTGTCCGTATTGGCCGAGCCGGGCGACCGCATAGGGTGAAAGCCCCACCCGGTGTTCCAGGCGGTGGGTCTCTCTCGGTACGCCGATATACATTGTCTAGGTGCCTCCATTAGGGTGCAGGAGTCCATCCAGTTTGCATTTGAATGGTTGACGAAGGACTGTCGAGGGAGCACTAATTGAATGAGGGAGCAATGGAGCAATTGAGGTGGCCGGTGTGCTGGTGTCTATGTGTTGGGCGCCTGGCATGCGCGGTTCTCAACTCGCAGGCTCTATTGTTCTAGTGCTCTATTGCTCAATTAGCGCTCCCTGCCTCCCTTCAACCTCGCAGCCCGCGGCATTACGAGGTCGCTTCCTGGTAGGATTTCTCACCCCAGGCGAAGGCTTCCTCATTCAAGGCCAGCAGGGAACAATCGTGCTGGAGCGCTTGACGCATGGTGTAGAGGAAGCTCTCCTTGGGGAACAATCTTGTCGCGGCCTGCATCGCGCCCAGCGCTACCACGTTCTTCACCATCGCCTTCCCCAGGTCGATCGCGATTTGGGCGCACGGTACTCCGACGATCTCGAGGCTTGGGTCCAGTTCCGGCGGGCTGGGAATCACGGAGCTGTCGTAGATAACAATACCACCGGCCCGGACATCGGGGCCGAACTTCTCCAGGCTGGGCGGGTTGAAGGCGACGAGGACGTGCGGCTCGGGTGACGCGGGAGACAGCACTTCGTGGGTGGCGATATGAACGTCGGCGTAGGAGGTTCCACCGCGTGATTCGGGCCCATAGCTGGGAATGTGGGTGGAATCGAACCCTTCGTTGATCGCCGTACGGGTAGTCAACAGCGCAATGGTCTGGGCGCCGTCGCCACCGGCGCCGGCGAACTTGATCGAGACGTCATCCTGGTCGATGTGGGCGGGAAATCCCTTGCCGAAGCGTTGCGGCGGTTCGGCCGAGCTTCCGACTACGTCGACCACGCTCTCGGCGTCGAACTTGGGTGGCCCCATATCGAACCACGGCTCGGCCTCCACATCCTTCTTGACACCCAAAGGAAAGACCGGAACCATGTTATCTTTGATCCACTGCTCGGCTTCAGAGGTGGTCGCCTTCAAGTGCGTGGGACACTCGGAGAGGACCTCCACGAAACCGAGGCCCTTATTCTCTACCTGCAGACGCAGCGCCTTTTTGATCGCTTTCTTTGCCCGGGTCCGCTGCTTGTTGTCATAGAGCGCACAACGTTCGACGTAGACGGGGCCATCGAGTTGCCCGATGGTTTCGGCCATCTTGATCGGCTCGCCCATCAGGCGGTTGCGCCCCATGGGTGAGGTAGTCGTGCGTTGCTCCATCAGCGTGGTGGGAGCGAGTTGACCGCCGGTCATACCGTAGATGGCGTTGTTGATAAAGATGAACGTCATCGGCATGCCCAGCTGGGTCGCCTGGATGATCTCGGCGAGTCCGATCGCCGCCAGGTCGCCGTCGCCCTGGTAGCTGACCACGATGGCTCCCGGGTTGGCCATCTTGTGACCTATGGCAACGGCGGGAGCGCGGCCATGCGCCGCCTGCGCGTTGCCCACGTCGAGGTAGTAGTACATGAAGACCGCGCAGCCTACGGGCGAGATTGCCACCGTACGGTCCTGGACGCCCAACTCATCGATCGCCTCGGCCAGGTACTTGTGGATCAGTCCGTGGCCGCAACCGGGGCAGTAGTGGGTAGAGTGGCCCTTCAGCCCTTCACCGTGGGCGTGTCGCTCGAACCTCTCGTAAAAGACGGTGCTCATATCTATACCCCCGCCACTGCCGTGATCTTCTCTACGATTTCCTGCTGCTGGGGCAGCACCCCACCGAAATGACGAATCCGGTCGATGGGGGGCAATTTCGTGACTCCCGCATGGCTCAATGCCAGGCGCAGCTCGTCCTCCAGCTGGCCGGCGCCCGCCTCGACGAAGATTAGGCCCTTGGCCCGGCCAACGAGCGGCAGGAGTGCGTCGACGGGGAAAGGCCACAGACTGATGGGCCGGAAGAGCCCGACCTTGACGCCGCGATCGCGCAGCACCTGGATCGCGCCCTCGGCCATGCGGGCCGGCGTGTTACAGGCGACGATGACCCAGTCGGCATCATCGCAGCGGAAGTTTTCGGCCCTTTGCTCGTCCCGGCTCATCCGCTCGTATTTCTCGTTCAGGCGGATGTTGTGGGCTTCGAGATCGGGTTCGATCAGCAGAATGGAGGTGTGCAGGTTGCCGCGGTGCATCTCGTCGCCGTACACCGCCCACTCGGGCAGTCCGGGCTTGACCATGTGGCTGGGCAACGTCACTCGCCCGGTCATCTGCCCGAGGAAACCATCGCTGGCCAGTACTACCGGGTTGCGATACTTGAAGGCCAGGTCGAACGCATCGATGGTAAGGTCGAGCATCTCCTGCGGCGTTGACGGGGCGAGCACCAGTGCGTGCGTGTTGCCATGACCGAGGCCGCGGCAGGCCAGCTTGATGTCACCTTGCTCCGGCCCGATGTTGCCCAGGCCCGGTCCACCGCGCATGACGTTGAAGAAGACCCCGGGGATCTCGGCGCCGATCATGTAGGAGATCCCCTCGAGCATGAGGCTGAAGCCGGGTGACGAGGTGAAGGTCATGCAGCGCATGCCGGCGCCGCCGCAACCGTACATCATGTTGACGGTCGCCACCTCGCTCACCGCCTGGAGGAAGACGCCGTCCAACTGAGGCAACAGCCGCGCCAGCAGTTCGGCGCCCTCGGTCGATGGCGTTATCGGGTAGCCGAAGAAGTGACGGCAACCGGCCAGTACGGCCCCGACGGCGGAGGCGTGATTTCCTTTGAGGACCATCGGCTCGAGCTTGGGCAGCGGCACGCGTTCGTCCGGGATGGCGACGGGCTCCGGAGCCGTCGTCTTTCGCGCCCCGAAGAGCATCTCCGGGTCGAGAAGCTCGAAGTCGACCTCGGCGGGAATCGGCGCCAGCCCGTAGGGCTCCGGACAGGCCTGCAGGCAAAGTCCGCACCCATTACAGACGTCGAGGTCGATGATTACCGGAGTGTAGCCGGTGGCCGGGTTGATCTCTGTGCCCATCGCGATGCAGTCTTTGGGGCAGGCTGAGATGCAGCGCCCACAAGCCTTGCAATACTCGGGGAACAGGAAGGGTTTGGGTCTGTCTTTGGTCTTCGCTTTTGCCATAGGCTCGAGGGTTGAACGGGTGAACTCGTACTTCGAAGGTAGAACGAATGATCGCACAACGGTAGTCAGTGGTCGGTGGTCACTAACTGCGAGTAGTCGAAGTCGCAACTTCGAGTGCGCTGGTTACTGACCACCGACCACTGACCACCGGTCCGCGCTGTCAGCGGGCCGGGGTTCGCCAGGCAGCTTACGGCCAGATACCGCGTTCGAGGGTGACCTCCGCCACCCGGGCGATCGCCAGCACGTAAGCGGCCGTGCGCAGATCGATCGGTTTCAGCGGTTCACCGTCGAGTCCACGCTTCTGGCGGCGCGCCTCCAATTCCTTCAACGTACTGTTGATCTCCTTCTGCGTCGCGATCACGGCCTCGGTGGCCTTGACCATTTTGGCCTTCATCTTCGCGTTGACCTCATCCTCCTCCCACTGCTCATTCTCGTTGTTCTGAACCCACTCGAAGTAACTGACCGTCACACCACCGGCGTTGGCCAGGATGTCCGGTAGAACGGGGATCCCGCGTTCGAAGAGGATCGCATCGGCGGCCGGAGTCGTCGGTCCGTTAGCTGCCTCGGCGATGACCTTGGCCTGGACCTCTGCCGCGTTGTCGCCGCGAATCACGTTCTCCAAAGCGGCGGGGATGAGAATGTCACACGAAATGGTGAGTATCTCCTCGTTGCTCACCTCCTTTGTACCCGGGTAACCGATCACCGAGCCCGTCTTCTTCTTGTGCTCGAGGACCTTGTCGGGATCGAGACCGTCCGGGTTGAGGATGCCGCCGCGCGAATCACTCACGGCGATGATCTTCGCGCCCTGCTCGGCATACAACCGGGCGGCGATGGCCCCGGCGTTGCCGTAACCCTGAACCACGACGGTCGCTCCCTTCACCGAGTCGAGGCCGGGCACCAGGCCCATAGCCAAAGCCTGCTGAGTGCAGTACAGGCAGCCACGAGAAGTCGCCTCGTTGCGGCCCAGCGAACCGCCCATGTTCACTGGTTTGCCCGTGACGACGCCCAGGTTGTTACGACCCTTGTGCATCATGTCGTAGGTGTCATAGATCCAGGCCATCGTCTCCGCGTTGGTGTTCACGTCCGGCGCCGGAATGTCGGTGTACGGTCCGATCGCATCGCCCAGCTCGGAGACGAAGCGCCGGGTGATCTTCCGCAAGTCCTCTTTGGTGCGCCTCTTGGGGTTGCAGATGATCCCGCCCTTCGCTCCGCCGAACGGGACGTCCAGCACCGCGCACTTCCAGGTCATCCACGACGCCAACGCCCGCACCTCATCGTCCGTCACGTCCGGATGATAGCGGATCCCGCCCTTGCCCGGCCCGCGAGCCAGGTTATGAACACAACGATAGCCGACAAAATTCTTGACCTCTCCCTCCGCCGTCTCGATGGGGAACTCAACCGTGATCATCCGGTTCGGCCGCTTCAACCACTCCACCAGGCCGGCCTTCAGATCCGGGATGTAGCGCGCCGCATGGTTGAACTGCTGCTGCGCGATGTGGAACGGATTGAGGTCCTCCTTGCCGTTGCCGGCGCCTTTCGCTTGGATCTGCTTGGCTTTGCTCATAGCTGGTTCGTTCCCTTGGGTACGTGGGGCCGCCCGAGTCATCGGTGGACTATCACCGCGAGAGCATCTTCCAGGCCCCCAGGGGCCATGTCGCGTAAGACAAGAAATAGCAGGGGCTTAAACCTTAGACCCGGCCGACTTAGGGCCCCCTGGCCGGGGCAGAATGTCACAGGCAGGGAAAAGTAGGAACACGGCGGTCAGCGCCACAAGAGGGGGTTGGGGGGGTGATGCTCAGCCTTGAGAACAAGCCGCTCACCCACCGTAATAGAGCCTACATCCGACGTTTGCAGAGATCCGCTCCCGGGGGTATCTTTGCAGCAGCGGTGACTTAAGCACAAGCAGCGCAGTGCCGGGAGGCAGCGAGTTAGCGGGCCTCTGGGGGGCTCTCCAGCCCCTGGAAACTGCGTCGTCACTCCCGTCGTCGAGCCGGGCGGCGGACTCGTGAGCCGAGAGCCGAGTCTGCTGCTCCGGCCCCAGCGTTTCTGTCTGCGGTCCCAATAGCGGCTCAGGAGGTGTAGTGCCTGCTCGTGAGGGTGGGGCCGGTAGCGGATTCGCTGGTGCCAGGCGTTCAAAGGCGGAGGTCTGGATGCTATACGGAAAGCTGTTGGAGCGGAGGTCGGATATCGCCCGATCGGAAGCGCGCAAGTATCGCGTATACACGCGGAAGGACATCGGACACCTACCCCAGCTTCAGCAATTGTCGGTGAGGGAGCGGGTGGCGATGGAGGCTGTTGCAGCTGTTCTTCCGTTCCGGGTGAATAACTACGTGGTAGAGGACCTGATCGATTGGTCCAACATACCTGACGATCCGATCTTCCAGCTGACATTCCCGCAGCCGGGCATGTTACGTCCACGCGACTTGGCGCGGATGTACGGTCTGGTACGCCGTGGTGCGTCGGAAGGGGCCGTCAAGGCGGCGGCTTGCGAGATCCAGTACGCGATGAACCCACATCCGGCGGGGCAGCGTGATTTGAACGTTCCGATATTCGATGATGAGCCGATTTCGGGAGTGCAGCACAAGTACCGGGAGACGGTGCTGGTTTTTCCGGCGGCGGGTCAAACGTGTCACGCCTATTGCACGTACTGCTTCCGCTGGGCGCAGTTCGTGGGTATCGATGAGCTGAAGTTCGCGAGCCGTGAGGCGAGCAAGTGGGTCCGCTACCTGAAGGAACACCGCGAGGTGACGAGCGTGCTGTTCACCGGCGGCGATCCGGCGATCATGAAATCGTCGGTCTTGCGGCGGTACATCGAGCCGCTGCTCGATCCCGAGTTGGAGCATATCACGAGCATTCGTATCGGAACAAAGGCGCCGGCCTACTGGCCGCAGCGGTTCGTGACGGACGATGACGCCGACGACACCCTCTCGTTGTTCGAGGAGGTGCGGCGTTCGGGCCGGCACCTGGCGTTGATGGCGCACTACAGTCACCCGCGCGAGCTGGAGACCCCGATCGCCGAGCTGGCGGTGCGCCGGATAAGAGACGCCGGTGCGGCGGTGCGTTGCCAGGCACCTGTCGTTCGCCGTGTGAACGACACTGCGGACGTCTGGGCGCAGCTCTGGCGTCGGCAGGTGCGTGTCGGCGCGATCCCTTACTACATGTTCGTCGAACGTGACACCGGTCCGCGGGATTACTTCTCGGTTCCGCTGGCCCGGGCGCTCGAGATATTCAACGACGCGTACCGTCAGGTCTCGGGCCTGGGACGTACGGTTCGGGGCCCGAGCATGTCGGCGACACCGGGCAAGGTCCTTGTCGACGGTGTCGCGACGGTCGGCGGTCAAAAGGTATTTGTCCTGAAGTTCGTGCAGGCGCGGAACCCCGCCTGGGTCGGCCGGGCGTTCTTCGCCAAGTACGACGAGAGTGCGACCTGGCTCGATGAGCTGAGACCTGCTTCGGGGGCGAAGGAGTTCTTTTATAGGCCGGAGCTGCGCGAGATCGCCGTAGCGCGGAGGGCCGCCTGGGAGGCAGGGACGGGAGCGGCGCCAGCCTAGGCTTTTGTTGGGAATTCGGGAATCCATGACTACGTGACTGATTGAACAATAGAAAACTCGAGATCAGAAGGGCCGCTGGGGCTTCCCTCGCGGCCCTTCTCAATTCGAAGGCTCAATTATTCAATTACTCAAGTGATCATGGATTCACGATTGCCAACAACAATTCCCGACCCCTACTACTCCTGCGTTTCCCCCGTGGCGACAGATTCTTCGTCTTTTGTCGTGTACTTGTCGAACCAGCTGCGCAGGTACAACTGGGAGCGCATGAAGTTTGACGGCCGCGAGCTCGTACCGTGCCACTCATCGTTGAAGCGGAGCATGACGGTGGGGACCTTTTGGACCTTGAGCGCCATGTAGAACTCCTCGGTTTGCGAAATTGGGGTG
The DNA here is from genome assembly GCA_050053635.1 of Gemmatimonadales bacterium. Taxonomy (GTDB): domain Bacteria; phylum Gemmatimonadota; class Gemmatimonadetes; order Palauibacterales; family KS3-K002. Next base: position 1,828 of record JASFTI010000045.1, on the reverse strand, counting down.
CGAAGGTCGTTCACCCCGGTCATCAACATGGTGGGAGTCGTGACGTTCTCGGCGTACATGAGTGGTGAGCGGCGCAGGTGTTCTTGCGGGTCCTCCCACGGGTAATGGTCGAAGTTGCGGTACCAGCTGGCGCCGTCGGTGGTGCCGACAAACGATAGCCAGTCAATGACGGGGTAGTTGGAGGAAGCGGCGGCGAAGCGGTCGGTGTGACCGACCGTCCAGGCGGTCAAGACACCTCCGCCGCTACCGCCGTAGACGAACATGTTGCGCTCGTCGATGTAACCACGCGCGATTACCTGGTCGACACCGTTCATCAAGTCGTCGAAGTCCTTGCCGGGATAAGCGCGCTTGATGGCGTTGCCGAATGCCGAGCCGTAGCCCGAGCTGCCGCGCGGATTGGTGAACAATACCACATAGCCGTTGGCGGCGTGCTCCTGCCGGGCGAAGCTGAAGGCCACATTGTACATGGCGTGGGGCCCGCCGTGGATCTGCAGGATCAACGGATATCGCTTGGCGGGGTCGAAGTCCGGCGGCGTGATGATCCATCCCTGGATCCGCAGATCGTCGGTGGAAGTGTACCAGATCTCCTCTACATCGCCGAGCGCGACTCCGCTCAGCACATCATCGTTGACGAAAGTGAGCTGGTTGAGCCGGTCGGGCCTTCTGATGTTGAAGCTGACGACGTCGCCAGGCTCGTGATGGCTGGCGAGTACGCCGACGGCCAGGCCGTTGGCGTTGATGTCAGAGACGCTGAGCATGTGCACACCGTCGCTCAGCTTCTCGACACGGCCATCCAACGTGACCGAGTAGAGATTTCGGGTGCCTTCGCTGTTTATGTTGAAATAGACTCTGCGGCTGTCGCCGGACCAGATTGGCCCACGCGGCGAGCGGTCGAGATCGGCGGTCAAGGTGCGCGGGTTGCCGCCGTCGCGGTCCATCACGTAGAGCCTCGACGTGATATAGGTGTCATCGCTGAAATCGTAGCCGGTGTAGGCGATGGAACGACCGTCGGGCGAGACGACCGGGCCACGGTCCGGGCCACGGCGTTCGGTGAGCTGGGTGATCGTGCCGTCGGTAACGTCCACCTCGTAGATCTCCGACTCGCGCCAGATGTACTCGGCGTCCTCTTCGCGCAGGCCACTGAACACGATCGCCCGGCCGTCAGGCGTCCAGTCGATGTCGCCCCCGTGGTTGTGTTCGCCGTGCGTGAGCTGGCGAGGGGTTCCGGCGTCGGCCGGGACCACGAAGACGTGGCGGAAGCCGTCCTTATAGAAGCCGACGCGATCGCGGCGATAGTTCAGCCGGTCGATGATGCGGGGGCCTTCCGTCCAGTTCGCCCCCTGGGGTCTGCCGGGCAGGCTGACTGTCCAGCGGTCACGGCTGGGCACGAGCATGGTGAAGGCGAGCTGCGTGCCGTCGGGCGACCAGCGGATGCCTCTCGGAGATTCATCGACGCGGGTGACTTGAGTAGTCGCTCCCTCGGCGTCCATCCAGCGTACGAAGATCTGCGAGCCCTTCGGCTCGCCCTGCGCCAGGTAGGCGATCCGCGTCCCGTCGGGCGACCAGCGAGCCGCTGAGCCGTCGGTGAGGTAGCGGTTCTTGCTACCGTCGGCGTTCATGATCCAGAGTGCCGACTCACGGCGATCGTTCAGCTTGTCGACCCAGCGGCGGGTATAGATGATTTCGCTCCCGTCGGGCGAGAGCTGGGGGTCGGAGACGCTCTCCATCTCCAAGTAGAGCGGCAGGGTGAGGGGTCCGCGAGCCTGCCGTTGGGCGCTGGTAGCGCAGGGGAACGCGAGGGTTAGCGCCACCGCCGCGAGGGTTGCGC
>JASFTI010000044.1:0-15077 GCA_050053635.1 Gemmatimonadales bacterium | reverse complement strand
AAGTGGAGATCAGAGTGCGCCACCAGTCCTGCGACGAGAAGTACTGCTACGCTCCCAGAACCGTGAGCCTGAGTTTTTCCTTGCGAATAGAGGCGCCCGGCCGCTAACCGTCTTCCGAACCATGCAGCGCCTCGACCCGCCAGCTGAACTCCTCGGCCAGTGCCTCGCTCCAGCCGAGCTTGCTGAAGCTTATCCAGCCCTGGCGATCGATGAACCAGGTCGTCGGGTAGCCGCGGACGCCGGCCCTATCGTTGTAGCCGTCGTCGAGTAGGACGACGAAATCGAACTCGCGTTCCTTCATCCATTCCCGGACCTCGTCCGGGTCGCCGTCGTTGTTGATCGTGACGAACACGACGTCCGGGTCATCTCGATACTTCTCGTGAAATTCCTGGATTTCCGGCATCTCGGCGACGCAGGGACCGCACCAGGTGCCCCAGAAATTCACCACGAGGATCTTCCCGCTGAACAGACTCGACGGAACGTATAGCCCGCTGAGCGTTTTCAGGCCGAATGGCTCCAGCGGCTCGGGATCTTCGAGCCGCTCGCCCAGGACCTTCTCGTGGCGTCGCTCGCGGTCGATCTCCTCGGCGTTCGCTATATACTCCTCGTACCCGTCGAGAGTCCCGTGTCGCCGCTCGTACAACGCCTTCAACGCCTCGTCGTTCGGGTTCTCGCCCATGCTCTGGACCATGACGCCCTTGATGTAGAACCCCTCCGCCGTGTCGAGATACGGGGAGGCCTCCTCGGGTCCTGCCTGGCCCTCACCTCGCTCCCCGGCGACGGCCAAGTCGTAGCGGGCTTCGTAGAATTGGCCGAGGTGATGGAGGTTGCCCATGCTCTCGTGGTACACGTCATAGGCGGCCAGCAACTCTTCCTCTGCCTCGTCGAAACGATCTTGGTGGAAATAGACCCAGCCGAGGGCGTCGTGCGTCTGGCCCTCGTAGTAGTCGAGCAACCTCTGGTACTCCTCTTCAGTCTCGTACACCTCGCTCGCGCGCATCGACTCGACCATTTCCGCCATTCCGACAGCGGACTCGGCGGCAAGGCTTTCCGCTACCTCGAAGTGGGTCTTGTGCTCGGCGAGGGCGATCGCGGCGGTGTAGTTGGCACTGGCGTTGTTGCCGCCGTATTGCAGCATCCCCTGCACCACCTCGTACAGATACTCCGGGTTGGTGTCAGGCTCGTCTTTGATGAGTCGCAGGAGGCTCTGGTACGCACTGCCCAGCAACCTCTCCTCGTTGTGTTGCGGCCGCTCGATAAACTCGACTAACAACCGGCGATAACGCTCCCGCTTCTCCGGATCCTCGACACCCGTCTCTTGTTTCTCTTCGTACATCTCCCTGTAGACTGCCTGGTAGCGGGAGTAGAGCACCCACTCGGCACTTCCGCTCTCCGGGTACAGCTCGAGTATCCGGTCCTCGTACTCCCTCTGTTTCTCCTCCATCTCGAGCTCTTCGTACAAATTGGCCACGACGAAGAGCACGCTTGGGGAGTCGTTGCGACGCTCGAGCAGAGCTGCGACGTCCGCCTCGATCTCGGCGAGCTGCTCTTCGTCGCTCAGGTTTTGCCGTCCCCTAACGGCTCGCCAGTAGTCGCGGTGGACCTCCGCTGCTGGTGACAGCTCGGCGGCCCTCTTCAACAGAGGATAGGCGTCCTCGTTGCGGCGATCGGAGAGCAGATAGGCGCCAGCGAGGAAGTGAGCCTCGACGTTCTGCGGATCAGCCTCCCGGGCAAGCTCGAAGACGGCGTACGACTCCTCGGACGCCGCCTCGTCCTCTTCCTCGTCGGATAGGAAGTGGAGCGCCACAGCCTTCCTTACCAGCACCAGCGGGTGTTCCTGTACGTGTGGCGGCAGCGCGTCTATAAAGGCGACGGATTCGGCGTTCCCTTCCTGGCTGCGGATCACGGCGGCCCGGAGCCAGATGAAGTCGATGTCCTGGGGCGACATTTCCAGCGCCTTCTCGCTGGCCGCGAGCGCCTCATCGCCGCGCTCGGAGTGCCAGTTCAGCGCGCCGGCCAGAGCGAACCAGGACCAGGGGTTGGCGGAATCGGCTTCCACCATCGCCTCCGCCTCGGCGACGCCCTTCTCCGCCCTACCTTCTCGAGTGAGGTTTAGCGCGTACCAGGCTCGGAGCTCCAACGCCTCGGGCGCCCGTTCGAGCCACCCCTCTCCCTCGCGGATGGCGGTGTCGTAGTCCCGCAGCTGGTAGAGCTCGCGCAGCCGCGCGGTCGCCGAGGCGACCTCGTCTTGTGCACCCTGAGCGAGCCAGCCTGTGAGGAGGAGAGTCGTGGCGAGGGTCGCCGCCCATTGGCCTGGGCGCAGGAGCCTGGTGTAGAGTCGAGGTGCGGTCGTCATGCTGTGTCCCTCCATTCTCCGGTCCCGGAGTTTGTCCGCATCCTCACACATCCGGCGGTGTAGATCGGCCTGTGGGCGCGAGCCGGCGGATGACAAAGCCATACGGCCGGCCCGTACCTGGCCGGATCCACACCTCCGCCCGTCTTGCGATTCTCAGTCTAAGATAGGGGCGGGATCGACCGGGCGCAGCGTTTTCTTCTTCCGACTCAACAGGAGCCGAGCATGCAGCGCACGGAATTTCCCTCGGCCGTGTCCGCGAACGGCACGTCAAACTCGCCGTCATCGACGCTGATGACCTGGTCTCCCATACCGCCCTCGTCACGGGCGACGAACTGGAAAGTGCCGCGCAGTCTGCCGTTCGCGATCTCGGCGATTGTCGCGCTGCCGGATGTGATCTCGAAGTAGTGGTCGAAGGAGCCGCCGTCGTAGCCGAACAGCACCCTGCCGTGGCAGTCGGCGTTCGGTTCGCACGGCGTGAAGGTACCCACTCCGAGCGGTGTGAGTTGGAGGACGAAGAGATCTCCCTTAGGAGGATCTTCGGAGGGGCGGAAGACGGCGAGCACGAGACCTCCGAGCGAATCAGCCTCGGCGGCGATTGCCCAACTGCCGAACTCCGGTTGGCCGTCACCGCCAACCACCGGGGTGCCAGCGGCGAGGTACGAGCCCGACAGATCTCCGCTGAAGCTGAAGGCTAGACCGGTAATACCTTCCGGTGCGTTGCCCGTCTCGTCGCAACCGGCCGTTAGCGTTGCAAACGCAAAGCCGCCGGCCAGAGCAATAACATGTACCGCCTTCATGACCCCTCCTGAATATCGTCTTGACGAGAGTCAGAGGTGGCAAGCCGTGTGCCAGCCTGGGAGGGTCGATCGTTGCCTGTCGTTGGCGGAAAAGTCTTCCCGGACGATCGCGATCCTCAGATTTTTGCCTTTCCACGCTTCAGCTTTCTGAGGTCACGACCGCGACGTTCCGAGACCCGGTTGCATCCTTGTTTCGCAGGCCGAAGTCTACTGAGTGTTGGAGGAGGTGAGAAAGTTGCGTCGAGGCGAAGGAGTCCTGGTAACCTGCGCTCTTTTGCTGCTCGGTGACGCCGTGTCGCTGGGAGCACAGGAGGCCTGGGTGCAGGGCCGTGTCGAGCTGAGACCGTGCCAGCTGCCACTCTACGAAGGTGAGGCGTGGTGCGGCGATTACGAGGTCTGGGAGGACCGCGAGGTGGAGGCCGGCCGCCGAATCGCGCTTCGCGTCGGCGTGTTGCGCGCCGAGTCGCCCGAACCGCTGGCGGACCCGGTGTTCATCTTCAACGGTGGGCCCGGCGGCGCTGCGACCGAGCTTGCCGCCTACGTCGCCGACGATTTGCGCGAAGTGCGGGGTCGCCGGCACATCGTCATGGTCGACCGCAGGGGGACCGGTGAGTCCAACGGGCTCGACTGTCCGGAGATCACGGGCGGACACGATCTGCAGCGGTACTTCACCGATCGTGGGTCCGAGGCGTTGGCCCGCTGCCGGACGATCCTGGAAGAGCGGGCCGATCTGCGGCTCTACACCACGCCCATCGCCATGGACGACATAGACGAGGTTCGCGAGGCGATGGGTTACGAGCGGATCAACCTTTGGGGAGGCTCCTACGGTTCGCGCGAGGCGCTGGTCTTTCTGCGCCGGCACCCAGAGCGGGTGCGAAGCGCGATCATCTGGGCGGTGATCCCGCCTCACCGGAACTCGTTGGCCGGCGCCGGCCGCCACGCGCAGCAGGCGATGGATCGGCTGCTCGACGATTGCGCGGCGGATGATGCCTGCCGGGCCGCCTACCCCAACCTGAGACAGGAACTCGAGGAAGTGCTACACCGGCTCGACGAGGCACCGGCCCGCTTCGTAAACAGCGACTCGAGATTGGGGGACCCCGACACGATCACCGTGACCCGAGATCAGATCGGCGCGACGCTTCGCTTCATGCTCGTTTCACAGGGAGGGGCGAGCCAAATCCCCGCATTCGTCCACGCCGCCTACAGGGGTGACTTCGGGCCACTAGGGGAGCGGGCCCTACTCCAACGGCGGCTCAGCCCCACGGCGTTCAGCAGAGGGCTCTTCCTGTCCGTCATCTGCGCCGAAGAGGTCGTACGACTTCCTAAAGAGGAGTTGTCCGAGATGTTCGCGGGGACTTTCTGGGGAGAGCCGTGGGTGCGCGGCATCGTGGACGATTGCTCCTGCTGGCCGAAGGGCGAGCTACCGTCCGGCTACTTCGAGCCGGTGACCGGAACGACCCCGGTCGTCGTCCAGCACGGCTGGCTCGATCCGATCACGCCACCTGCCTGGGCGGACGAGCTTACGCACTATCTGCCCAACGCTCGGGTCATGGTGATCCGGGAAGGCCACCACAACTTCGGCTACGGAGATTGTGGAAGACGGCAAGTGGCCCAGTTCATCGGTGGTCTGGACCCCTGGAGCCTGGACGAAAGCTGTACGGTGGAGATGAAGCGGCCCCCGTTCCTGGTCCCGGAGCGCTAGCCATTCGCTGAGCCCTGGGCTAAGTTTGGCGGTCACCTGACCGGGTTCCCAGCATAACCGCACTAGTATCAGAGCGCTGCAGGCTGCGGTACGCTTCGCGGATGGATCAGCGCTCGAGTGCCTCGAGAAATCTCCGCGTCTGCGGCTCGAACGGAAATTGTACGCTCTAAGCGGCGCTGTCACGCAGCGGAGGGTGAAGATGGAACACAGACTGTTCGGCAAGCCAGCGGCCAGAACGCGGGTCGGTCTGTTATCGGCAGCATTTCTACTGATGTTCGTCCAGGCGGCTGGCGCCCAGGGTAGAGGTGGCCTCACGCAGAATCCGCTTGCCGGTTCTCTGGTATTCGGGGCGAAGGGCTGCGTGAAGTGTCATGCGATTAATGGTCTGGGCGGCTCAGCGGGGCCCGACCTGGGCCGCATAGCGCGGCGCCGGTCGTTCTACGAGCTTGCCACCACCATGTGGAACCATCTTCCGGAAATGGGCGCGAAGATGCGCGAGTATGGGATCGAGCGTCCCCAGATGAGCCAACGAGAGGCCGGTGATCTGATCGCCTTTCTCTTCACACTCGACTACTTCGATCCGCCCGGTGACGTGGAGACTGGCCGGCGTCTGTTCACCGAGAAGAAGTGCGTCGTCTGTCACCAGGTCGGCGTCTACGGCGGCGTCATCGGTCCCAATCTCGACTACCTGAGTCAATACGGGTCGCCGATCCTCGTGGCAGCGGCGATGTGGAACCATGGGCCTACAATGTCCGAGTTGATGGTGGAGAGAGGGATCGAACGTCCCCGGTTCGATGGCACGGAGTTGAACGACCTGATCGCCTACCTCGAGTCTGCCGCCGCCGAGCCGCTCGAAGGACCCCTGTACGTTTTGCCGGGGAACGCCGAGGAAGGGCGAGTGATCTTCGTCGAGAATCAGTGTAGGGAGTGTCATAGTGTGCGGGGCGTCGGCGGACGAGTGGGGCCGGACCTGGTGGCCCGGGGAGATACGCGTGGACTGACCGAGTTCGCGGCGGCAATGTGGAACAAGGCACCGGCGATGACAGCGGCGATGCGGGCTCGTGGAATAGACGTGCCACAGTTGGGCGGCGGCGAGATGGCTGACCTGGTCGCCTACCTTTATTCCGTCCAGTACTTCGCCGATGCGGGCGATGCCGAAGCCGGACACCGGGCGCTGGCCGCGGGGGGTTGTCTGAGATGCCACTCGCTGAGTGGCACGGGTGGTGAGAGCGCCGGCGACCTCGCACAGGTGGTAGAGCTGGACTCGCCGGCGGCGGTGATCGCATCGCTGTGGAATCACTCAACTCTAATGGAGGCCGGGGCCGCGGGACTGGAGGTCGAATGGGCGCCACTGAACCCCGAGGAGATGGCAGACATCATGGCGTTTCTCGTAGCGATGGCAGGCGGCTGATGGACGGACGCGCGATCAGGTTGCTCCTCGGCCTCGCGGTGGCCGCCCTGGCATGGCCACGACCAGGTGAGGCACAGCAGGGTCAGAGTAGCTGCGTAGGCTGTCACGGGGGGCTGAGTGACGAGCGGCTGTCGGCGCCCGTATCCGAGGTCAAGCAGGACGTCCACTGGTCTGTGGGCTTCGACTGTGTCGCCTGTCACGGCGGCGATGGGCAGGAGTTCAGCATGCTGGCCATGGACCCGGCCCGCGGCTACCTCGGGATACCGGCGCGCCGAGAGGTTGCGTCGCTCTGCGGCCGCTGCCACTCGGATGCCGAGTTCATGAGGCGATTCGACCCGGCGATCCGGGTGGACCAGGTGGCGGAGTACCGCACGTCTGTGCACGGTAACCGCCTGGCGGCGGTAGACGATCCGCGCGTGGCGACGTGTGTGAACTGCCATCCGGCGCACTCGATCAAGCCGCCGTCGGATCCCAGCTCGACCGTACACCCGCTGAACGTCGCCGCGACGTGCGGGGGGTGCCATGCGGACCCGGACTATATGAGCCCCTACACCATTCCGACCGACCAGCTTGCCAGGTACACGGAAAGCATCCACTGGCAAATGCTGTCGGAGGAGAGCGACCTCTCGGCCCCCACCTGTAACGACTGCCACGGTAACCACGGTGCGGCGCCGCCTGGCGTCTCGTGGGTCGGCAATGTCTGCGGTCAGTGTCATGTGGTGATGGGCGAGCTATTCGCCGAGAGCTTCCACTCGGAGATCTTCACGATGCTGGGGCGCCCCGGCTGCGCGACCTGTCACGACAACCACAGGACGCTGGAAGCGGGTGACGAGTTGCTCGGCCTCGGTGAAGGAGCTGCCTGCGCGATGTGCCACACGGAGTCGACCGCCGGCGGCGCGGTCGCCTCGTCGATGCGGGGCGCGATCGACTCGCTGCGGATGGAGCTCGAAGCGGCGGATTCCATTCTGGCCATGGCGGAGAACGCGGGGATGGAGGTCAGCGAGGCACAGTTCGGGCTGGGCGACGCCCGTACCGCGCTGATCAGCGCTCGCGCTGCCATCCACAGCTTCTCGCTCGATACGGTGCGACAAGAGGTCGATACCGGTCTCGAGGTCACTGCGGCGGCATACACACGCGGCGATGAGGCGCTGAGAGATCTGCAGATCCGCCGACTCGGGTTGGCCGTGTCTGTAGCGATTATCCTGGTGCTCATAGTCGGACTCGTGATGAAGATCAGGCAATTCGAGCGGCCGGCCTAGAGCGGGCGCCAACGATCATATCGAGGGAGAGGATTGCGATGGCAGAGCGGGGAACGGGCTCGGGAACGAGCCGGCGCGGTTTCATTAACTGGCTCCTGGGGACGAGCTTCGGGGGACTGCTACTCGCGGTTCTCTATCCCGTCGGCCGGTACCTGATACCGCCGGCGGCCGGAGAGTCCGCGTCGGCCTCTGTGACGCTTTCGATCAGGCCCGAGGATGTGGCGCCGAACTCGGCTCAGATCTTCAAGTTCGGTAATCAGGCGGGTATCCTCGTTCGCACCCCCGGCGGTGAGTTGCGCGCGTTCTCGGCGGCCTGCACCCACCTCGGCTGCATCGTCCAATATCGAGACGACCTCCACCATGTTTGGTGTGCGTGCCACAACGGCCATTTCGACCTGAACGGACGGAACATCGAAGGCCCGCCGCCCGCTCCACTCGACGCTTTCGATGTCAACGTGCGCGGTGACCAGATCGTTGTCAGCAGGGGCGCCTGAGCATGAGGACCTTGAGACAGCGATTCGAGAGCGTGTGGGAGTGGCTCGACGACCGGATGGGCCTCAGCGCGATCGGTAGCATAGCGGAGAAGAAAGAGGTTCCCGTCCACCGCCATACGGTGTGGTACTATCTGGGCGGGATGACGCTCTTCCTCTTCTTGGTCCAGATCGTTACGGGCATTCTGCTGTTGTTCTACTACCGGCCGAGCGCGGAGGACGCGTTCGAGTCCGTCCAGTTCTTGATGGCGGAGGTGGAATTCGGCTGGTTGATCCGCTCGATCCACGCCTGGTCGGCGAACCTGATGATCTTCACTGCCTTCCTCCATCTGTTCAGCGTGGCGTTTCTGAGGGCCTATCGAAAGCCGCGTGAGATAACTTGGATCTCCGGCATCGTGCTTCTGGGGTTGGCCGTGGGCTTCGGCTTCACCGGCTACCTGCTGCCCTGGAACGAGCTGGCCTACTTCGCCACGCGCGTGGGAACGCAGATCATGGAAGCAGTACCGCTGGTAGGTGGGTTTCTCGCTACAGTACTTCGCGGCGGAGACGACGTCAGTGGCGCCACGCTGACCCGTTTCTACGCGATCCACGTGGCCGTCCTGCCGATGGTGGCCACTTTCCTGCTCGGCCTGCACCTCTTCATGGTCCAGAAGCATGGGATGAGCGTGCCACCGGACGTCGAGCGAAAGGGCGGTGCGAAGCGCAATATGCGCTTCTTCCCCAATTTCCTGTTTCGTGACCTGGTCGGTTGGCTGACCGCGCTGGCGATCCTGGCGGCGCTGGCCGCCTACTTCCCGGCCGAGCTCGGGGGAAAGGCCGATCCGTTCGCGCCGGCCCCGGTCGGCATCAAGCCGGAGTGGTACTTCATGTTCATGTTCCAGACCCTGAAGTACCTGCCGGCTCACATCCTCTGGTTCGAAGGGGAGGTCGTCGGCATCATCGGCTTCACCATAGCCGGGCTGCTGCTGCTCCTGGTGCCTTTCTTGGAGAAACGGTCGGCGCGCGGCGAGCCGAGCCGCCTCTTCACCTGGATCGTCGTCGGGGCGATCGTTTACATGATCGTCCTGACGTATCTAGGCTACACGGCGGACCCGACGGTCTAGAGGCTACGGTAGCGCGCCCGTCGCTTGACCGGCGCCGCCCTCGCCGGTCCCGGGTAGTTTTACTTCCGCGTCCGTCCAGGGCGGCAGCACCTTGACCAGGACCCACAGAATGATGAACGGCAGGATGAGCAGGGCGCCGGCCATCAGCACGCCCTCGATGCCCAGCAACTCGGCCTTGTAGACCGTCAGGCCGCGCAGGCTCTTGGAGAAGAGCTGCCCACCGATCACCACGTTCCAGCGGATGCTGAAGATCCCGATCTGCACCAGGATCGCAGCCGTCAGATAGATCAGGCGCTTCAGCTCGTCGGGAACCTTCAGTACGCTCTCCTTGCTCAGTGCCGGCGCGGTCAAGCCGAGAACCAGGAGCGGCAGCAAAGTCCCCAGCACTAGCTGCAAGACGATGAGGCTGGTAAAGAGGCGGCTCTCGATCAGCTGGGTTAGAATTCCGATCGACTCCTCGGATTCGTAGAGTCGGTGAATGAAGTCGAGCATCTCGAGCGAGACGTCTACCACCATGGCGTAGAAGAGAAAAGCCGCCAGTTTGTCGGCACAACGCATGTCCACCGGCTTCCAGCGGGCCATGCTCGCCACCATATAGATGATCAGCACCAGCGCGATACCCGAGACGATCGCCGAGAACAGGAAGACGACCGGCATCAACACGCTGCTCCACCAGGGGTTCGCCTTCACCGAACCGAAGATGAATCCGACGTACCCGTGCAGCAGAAAGGCGGAAGGGATTCCGATGATCGTGATCCAGCGTCCCGCCTTCTCATCGAAGCGCAGCGACCTATCCGACAGATCGGTGGCCCCCAGAGTGAGCGCGTAGTGGAGATATCGTTTCCAGCCTTTCTCGCTCTGATACCAGAGCACGAGGTCCTTGCGGTAATCGAACCATATCTCCAGCAGCAGAACCACCATCAGGTACCAGGCGTAGACGAACCCGAACATGGCCATCGCCGACTGCCGGTTCGGCGTCAGGAAGATCTCGTACGAGCGCAGCGGGTGACCCAGGTGGGCCAGTAGCGGGAGCGGCGCGACCAGCAGGAAGGCCAGCGCCGTCAGCAGCGCCAATCGGTAGGTGGGCTGCACTTCCTTGACGTTGAAGACCCGCTCCAGCGAGGCGAGGATAAAAGCGCCCGCCACGAGACCCGTAACGTACGGGTAGACCACTACCAGAATGCCCCAGTGGAGCTCGAACTCGTTCGGGTAGATGAAACCCTGCATCGGCTACCTCACCTCCCCGTCTAGGTTGGCGTAGTAGACCTTCGGCCTCGTGTTGAGGTGCGGCTTGAGTACTTGCAGTTCGTTGAAGCGCCTGAATCGAGCCAGAGGTGTGGCTCTGCGCTCCAGTTGGCCGAACAGCCGCGCTCCGGTCGGGCAAACCTCCACGCAGGCCGGTACCAGTCCGTCCACCAGACGGTGATAGCAGAACGTGCACTTCGCTGCGACGTGCGTCTCTGGGTGGAGCCAGCGGGCGCCGTACGGGCAAGCCTGTATGCAGTAACGGCACCCGATGCAGTATTCATCGTCGACCAGGACGGCTCCGTCCTCGGTAGTGAACGTCGCGCCCACGGGACAGACCTGGACGCAGGGTGCCTCGGCGCAGTGGTTACACAACTTGGGGACGAAGAAGGTCCTGCGAACCTCACCGCCCTCGCCCTGCATGAAGGTGAATCCGTCGATACCCCCGTTTGGACTGTCGACTTCGACTTCCTCATCGGCGCGGATGACGTAGCGCTCGATCCACGTGTTGAAGTATTGCGACTCGAAAGGGACATCGTTCTCCGTCTTGCACGCGAGTACGCACTGGCCGCACCCGATGCACTTGTTGACATCGATGCCCATCCCGTAGAGGTGTTCACTGGGATCATACTCACCGCCGGTGGGATCCTGGGCCGCGAGCGACGGGACGCGGACCACACCGAGAAGAATCGGCGCTGCCAGGCCGCACTTCTTCAAGAACTCGCGCCTGTCGAACGGTTTGGATTCTTCAACCGGCGAGGAGCCGGCGGCCTGCGAGACGTCCGTCGACATCATGAAGTCTCCGGGAAATGGGGATAGTGGCACTGCCAACACAAGTACTGTGGATTGTGGGTTCGGAGGTTGATTCGCGGAATGTGCCGCGGGCTGTCCGCATTGTCGGAATGGCAACCGCCGCAGAAAGCCCTCTCCGTCGGCTTGCCAGGACGAACGATACGCGGTGAGACTTTGTGCTCCTCGGGTGCCGTGTGGCACGTCATGCACTCCAGCGTCGCGTGGTGCGAGACCGCTTTCTGGCTGGCGATCTGACCGTGGCAGGCGCTGCAGGAACCCGGCACCACCGGGGGCTCTGGCGCGTGAGGGTTGTGGCAGGTCGCGCAGGGCACAAGGGGGTTATGCGCGACGGGGTCGATCTGCGCGAACCCTGTCGGACGGGTCGGGTTGTAGGCATGACAACGTGGGCAATGGTCTCGTTCGCTCGGAATCACCGGCTTGACCTCAACCGGGTTGGCGACGTGCCCCGCCGCTGGCCCGTGGCAGCCCTCGCAGGCCAGGCCGCGGTGATTCCCGGCCAATCGCTCCTCCATTATCGATCCGTGGCACAACGCGCACTCCTGCTGTCCGGCGTACTTCTTCGGGTGAGCGATGATCGTATCGACCGCCGCTGCCCTGTAGTGCCCGGTCTCCCCGAAGGTGTCGGGGATGAGGAAGTAGCGCGCCGCGATGAGCGCCACCGCAGCCAGCACAAACACCACAACCAGTCGTGGGACCTGTTGAGGCAGCCTGCTAAACTCAGGTAGTCTGACCATGGGCTCGCCAGGTTGGCGGTACCATGATGGCTGGGGCAAGCCGTGGGGGCTGAGCGGAACCGGGTCTATCCACCCGGCAGCACAATTTCACCCCCCGGGTCCTAATAACAAAGATCGTTCGCCAGCGCCAGTTGCCAGGGCTTACTGTCCCGCGCTGGCGGCAGCGAGCTTCTAGCCAGCGTCCGGCTCGGGCATCGTGTGGCAGAGGTGGCAGTCCGCCGGCGCATTGTGCTCGACCTTATCGGCGTGACACACGGTGCAGACCTGACGGGTCCACTCGGTGATGAAGGCGGAGTTGTCTCCGTGGCAGAGGTTGCAGCCAGTGTGGGCCGCCGCGGGGTGGATCTGCAGCACGTCCCCCTTGTGGCAGCTGAGACAAGTCCGCTGGGGCTGATGGTGGAAAGTGTGGCAGTTCTCGCAGCTGAGTCCTGCGACCCGCATGCTCGGCGCGCTGTGACATTGCGAGCACTCGAACCCGCGGGCGCGATGCACCGAGTGTGTGAAGTCGCCGATCTCGGTAGTGATCGTCTCTGTCGGTGCGCCACCGGGTCCGCGGTGACAGCTGGCGCAGTTCAGCGGGTCGATGACGCGGTGATGGCAATCGTCGCAGCTCGATCGATCGGCCAGGGTGATGCCCCCATGCTCATCCAGCGGGGTATGGCATTCCGTGCACGCGAGGTCGGCGCGCTGTACGTGTGGGGTATGGTCGAACCGCCGCCCGGCAAAGCGACCCGCCTGCTCGCCGATACCGAGGTGACACTGCAGGCAGATGTTGCCCCCCAGCGCGGGGCCCAACTCGACATTCAGCAGAGAGTAGGGAAGCGAGGCGTCATCGACCGCTTGCTGCACGAGTTGTAGGGCGGCGCGCAAGAGCTGGTCGGCGTAGACGATGTTGTGTGCGCCCTTGCCGCGCTCGACGAAGCTCACGTTGTCCTCGGCCAGGGTGAGCAGACTATCGGCTGTGGCGCGGGTTCGGACGGGGGCGCCGCTCAACGTACTGCGGGCAGCGCGCAAGACCGTGGCCACCTCACTCGTTCTCCGCTCGACCTCCTGCTGCCAGGACGGGAGGATGTTGGCATAGCGGATACCGTGACACGACATGCACGTCGCCTCGCCTGCCAGCTTCACCTGAGCGTGTTCACCGATCTCGGCTGGAAGGCCATGGCAGCTCTGGCAGGAGACCCGGGCGAGGAACATGGTGCTGGGCGTGTTGTCGGTGCCGTGGCCGCCTATACCGGAATACATGAGCTTCTGCGCGTCGTGGGCACCTTGATGGCAGGAGTTGCACTGAAGCTCGAACGCCTGCGCGAGTGAAACGACGCGGTGGATGATCGGTGTGTGGCACTGCGTGCATTCGACGTTGTGCTGGGAGATATGGACGCGGTGCACGAGTGTCGTGTTCTCGAACTGCGCGATCCGCCCGGGCTCGTTGTGGCAGTTGAAACAGCGGCGCTGGCCCGCTTCACCAGACCCGCTGGTGACGGTCTCGTGGCAGCCGACGCACGAGATCATGTTCTCGACGTACTCGGGATGATCGACGACAAAGCCAGCCGCCGAGCGGAAGCGCGGTGGCGAGTCGTGGCAGCCCGTGCAACCGGCGATCGGTTCGCCCACCGGCCGGTCCTTGAAGTGGCAGATATAACAGGTGACGGCTGTTACCCGGAGGTGGGCGGCACCGATCTCGTAACCCTCGAGCTGTACGGGACTACCCTGGACGATCTGCGAGTGGCAGCTGGTACAGCGCAAACGCTTGCCGCGGCGCTGCTCACCCAGGTGATGCGTGTGATCGAAGCGCACGCCCTCGTAGCTGACGACACCTTCCAGTGCGCGCTCCGTGTGACAGCCCGAGCGCAGGCAGGCGGCGTCCTCGATTTCCGCCCACGGCTTCATGCCGTACGCGCCAGTGACATACTTGACGACCTGGTTGGCGGCCTGGAGCTTGCCCATCGCCTCGGCCTTGATTCCGGGCGCGTAGTGGCACTGGATGCACTTGACGGTGTTATGAGATGAACTGGCCCAGGAGTCGTAGTAGGGCTGCATGAGATGGCAGTTGGTGCAGAAGCTTGGCTGGCCGCTATACTCGATAAAGCCCACCGTGGCGACCGCCATCAGGATCACCAGAAGGATCCCGGCCTGGACGGCGATCTTGAGCGGGCTAGAAAAGCGATCCAGAAACCCGGTCAAACGTGCCATGCTCCTATAGCTCTTCCTTTCTCAAAGTGCGCAACTTGAACCAGGCGAGTACGGTGGCGGAGAGTGCCAGGAACCAGACCGGAATCAGGGTAAGCCCGTGCTCCCAGCGGTGTTCCGCTGCGACCTCCTCGGCGGCGCGGATGTCTGTCGCTATGGAGCCGACCTGGCGGCTCAGATCTTCCAGCACCTCCAGGTCGAGGCTGTGTTGCGCTTGTGAGATCTGCATGTAGGCGGTCAGCGCCGTCTGGTGACGTAACCTCACGTCCGCCACCCTGCGGCCGGCGCGCACCATCTCGCGAATCGCCTCTTCGGAGCTGTGCAGATCTTGGGTCGCGTGAATGACCTGCTCCTCGATCTCGATACCGGCCAGCGCGGCGCGACCCTCCACCTCGTGGCACTCGGTACAAGTCGCTGCGATCCTGTCGGGCGGAAGCCGCTCGGTCCCATGGTTGGAATGGCAAGCGGTGCAGCCGGGGATCGTACCTGCCAGGGCCGCTGCGCCGTGGGGGCCCGAGTAGAAGGCGCGGCGCACTTGCACATGGCACTGGCCGCAGACATCGGCGATCTGCGAGACTGCCGGCGGCAACGCTGCATGCGAGCCGTGACAGCTGACACAGGTCGGCGCCGCGAAGTTGTTCTCCTCGTACAGTGCGACGCCATGGGCGCTGAGCCGGTGCGTCTCGATCTGACCGGTGTCCAGTCCGTATCCCGCCATCAACGCTTGATCTTCGTGACAGCCCTCGCAGGTTGCGGCGATGTTCGTGGGATACACGTTGCTCCGCGCGTCGTTGGGCGGCAGGATCGTGTGTGCGTCGTGGCAATCCGTGCAGGTCGGCGCGTTGCGGTCACCTGCTTCGAGCAGCAGGTGCCCGTGACGACTGGTGCGGTACTCGGCCAGCTGGCCCACAGGCAGTCCGTACTGCCGCATCTGATCGGGATCGGAGTGACAGGATGAACACAAGTCCACCGTTTG
>JASFTI010000043.1:0-15278 GCA_050053635.1 Gemmatimonadales bacterium | reverse complement strand
GGGCTGCGCGAGCTGATCGGGCCCGACGAGCAGTTCGTTCTAGCTCACGGCTCGACGGTCGCGACCAACGCGCTGCTCGAGCGTCGCGGCGCCCGGACGTTCTGGATCAGCAATCGGGGTTTCGAAGATCTGATCGAGATCGGCCGCCAGGCGCGGCCGCAACTCTACGCCCTGGTGAGCGAGCGAGCCGCGCCGTTGGTGGCAGCGGAGGACCGAGTCGGGATCGCCGGTCGCATTCTGCCGGACGGCAGCGAGGAGAGCCCACTAGACCAAGACGAGCTGAGCGACCTGCTGGCCCGAGTGCGCGACGCGGAATCGGTGGCGGTCGGCCTCTTGCACAGCTACGCAAATCCGGCGCACGAAGAGAGCGTGGCCGAGGCGCTCGATCAGCTCGAGGTGCCTTTGAGCTGCTCGGCCCGGTTGCTCCCCGAGTACCGGGAGTACGAGCGTTTCTCGACGGCGCTGGTCAACGCATACGTGGCACCCCTGGTTCGCCGCTACCTGGAGTCGCTGGATAGAGAGAGCGGTGCGGCGCGGGTGCGGATCATGGCCTCCGGTGGCGGAGCATTCTCGGTCGAGCGGGCAGCACGCGAGCCGGTCCACACCATTCTCTCGGGGCCCGCCGGCGGAGTCGTGGCGGCATTGGATGCGGCGCAGCGCTGTGGCTTCGAGCGCACCTTGTCGTTCGACATGGGCGGCACGTCCACCGATGTCTCGCTCTGCCCCGGCCGGCCGCTGCACACCAAGGAGTACGAGATCTCCGGATCCGCGGTGGCGATACCGGTCATCGACATCCACACCGTGGGCGCCGGCGGCGGCTCCATCGCCAGCCGCGACCCGGGCGGCGCCCTCAAGGTGGGGCCCGAGAGTGCCGGCGCGGTGCCCGGGCCTGTCTGCTACGCTCGCGGTGGCACCGCCGTGACGGTGACCGATGCGCATGTTTGGCTGGGCCGCATCCCGGCCGAGCTCTTCTTGGGCGGCGCGCAGACCCTGGATCGCGACGCGGTCGAGCGCCCGCTCGGCGAGCTGGCAGCCGAGCTCGGCGAGTCGCCGGAGAGCGCTGCCCAGGGCGTGCTCGAGGTCGCCAACACGCGGATGGAAGGCGCTCTTCGCCTGATCAGCGTCGAGCGGGGTCACGATCCGGCCGACCTGGTGCTGGTCGCTTTCGGTGGAGCCGCACCGCTGCACGCTGCCGAACTAGCCGGCCGTCTCGGAGTGCCTCAGGTCCTCGTGCCGCCCGACCCCGGCACGCTGTCGGCCAACGGCATCTTGGTCGCCGACGTACGTAAAGACGTTTCGCGAAGCGTGTTGCGTAGCGGCGCCGCTGCGGAGCTAGCCGCTCTTGAAGCTGTTTTCGCCGAGCTGCAGGAGGCAGCCCGCGCCGAGCTCGCGGCCGAGGGCTTCGAGGGTCCAGTCGTGTCGGTCGATCGGGCCATCGACGCCCGCTACGGAGGGCAGAGCTACGAGCTCGCTGTACCGGCCACAACCGATTGGCTCGATGCCTTCCACTCCGCACATCTGAATCGCTTCGGCTTCAAGCGTGAAGACGCCGTCGTCGAGGCCGTCACCCTCCGGGTTACGGCCCGGGCTCGGGTGACCCACCCTGCCGAGCCGCAGATCGAAGAGGCGAAAGAACCTGCCGCCGCCGAGCGCACCATACGCGTCTATATAGACGGGGGGTGGCGCGATAACCCGCTCTACATGCGCGCCGCGCTCAAGGCGGGCCACAGACTCGACGGGCCCGCCGTGATCGCCGAGTACAGCGCCACGACCTGGTTGCCCCCCGCCTGGCGTGCAGAGGTGGCGCGCTACGGAGACCTGTTGCTGGCGGCGGCCTCGTGATCGTGCTCCAGCGACGGTCTGGCGCCGTCCGCACCCGATCTTATATATAGAGCCCGCAGCGGACCTGGTTGGGCAAATCGTCAGACAAGCGGAAAGTCATGGACTCTCACAACCGAGGCGAGCGAATGCCGAAGCGTGCCGCCGAGTCGGCGTCGCTACCGGACTACGTACCGCCCTACCGCCACGCCGGTATCGCTGGATTAGCGGTATTCGTGCTCTACGTTCTCACACTCGCGCCGAGCACCGCGTTTTGGGACACGAGCGAATACATCGCTACCGCCCATATCGTCGGCATCCCTCACCCGCCCGGGAACCCCGTCTTCGTGTTGCTGGCCCGCGCCTGGGAGCTGCTGCTCGCGCCGCTCCCCCTTTCGACCGCAGTAAAGATCAACCTCTTTTCGGCGGCGAACGGCGGCGTGGCCGCCGCATTCTGGTTCCTCGTCATCCACCGGGTGCTGGCCTTCTTCTCCGATGACCGGCACTTCCGGCTCCTGGGCGCCGCTGCCACCACCCTGATTTCCGCAACCGCTTTCACCGTGTGGAACCAGTCGGTGGTCAATGAGAAGGTCTACACGGTCAGCCTCATGACCATCGCCCTGCTCACCTGGCTGATCTTCCGCTGGCGCGACAACCTGGGCAAGGGCAAGGACGACAACCTGCTCATCCTGATCATCTTCCTCCTCGCCCTGTCGCTGGGGAATCACCTGATGGCGTTCCTCGTGGCGCCCGCCATGGTGTTCTTCGTGATCTGGACACATCCGCGCGTCCTACTCCGCTGGCGGCTCTACGCCTTCGCCGCGCTCGCCTGGGGCCTCGGCCTATCCGCCCAGCTCTTCCTCCCTATTCGCGCCGAGAACCGACCGGTCATCAGCGAGGCGGACCCCCGCTGCGAGAGCCTGGTGGACGCGACCGTCGATATCCTCCGCCTCCATCCGCCGCTTTCCCTACTCGGACCAGACGAGGAGGCCGATCGCTGCATGGCGCTGGCGGAGTCGCTGCGGCGCAAGCAGTACCGCAAGCCGCCGCTCAACGTCAACCCCGTCTTCTACCCGCGCGACGTGCCGCGCGATCTCGACCTGCTCCGTTGGCAGTTTATCAACTACGCCCAGTACTTCGACTGGCAGTGGGCGCGCAGCCTCGACGGAGCCAATACCTTCTTCGCCTGGGTCAGGGCGCCTTTTACTCTGCTCTTCCTGTTACTCGGATTGCTCGGTGCATGGCGACACTTCTATGCGGATCGCACCTCGTGGGTCTACTTCGCCGCGCTCTTCGTTACGGTCTGGTTCGGACTCGTCTACTATCTGAACTTCAAGTACGGCTATTCGGTCGCCGCCACGATCGATGCCGGAACCGGCGAGCCGGTCGCCGTGCCGCGCGAGTGGCGCGAAGTACGCGAGCGAGACTATTTCTTCATCGTCTCCTTCTCTCAATGGGGACTCTGGGCCGGCATTGGGCTGGCGGCGCTGTGGCAGATGCTGGCTAAGGCCACGGCCGGCGCTACCGCTAAACTCTCGTTCGATCATTATCGGCGCACCGTGCCCATTCTGGCCCTGGCCTTCTTGCCCCTGCTCCTCAACTGGCAGTATGCGAGCCGGGCCGGCGATTACGCGGCGCGCGATTGGGCGTACAATCTGCTCATGTCCGTGGAGCCGTATTCCGTCGTCTTCACCAACGGAGACAACGATACCTTTCCACTCTGGTACCTGCAGGAAGTCGAAGGCCTGCGCCGCGACGTCATCGTGATCGTCTATTCCTATCTGGCGACGCCGTGGTACGCACAGCAGTTGCGCGACCTCTCCCGACCCTGCGGCGACCTCGACCCGCTGGCCGACCCGACGGTCATTACCTGCCAGCGCCCGTTCGAGCCCCAGGCGGCGATTCCGATCTACCAGGACCGTGAGTGGCCAGCGCCCACCCGACCCATCCTCGAGTTGAGCGACGCCGAGATCGAGCAGGTCCCCGAGTGTTTCCCGGCGGACGAGCGCACCGGCGCCTGCCAGGTCTTCGGCGACTCGGTCGCCGTGCCGATCGGCGATATCGATGGATTGGTCGCCGCCGGCGATTACCTGATGCGTAACGACATCATGGTCCTGCGCATCCTGCAGACCGCGGCAGGCGATCGACCAGTCTATTTCGCCAGCACCACCGGTACCTACGAGAGGTGGCATATCCAGCCCTGGATGATCCGACAGGGCGTGGCCTTCAAGGTCGAGCCCGGCGAGATCAGGCCGGACTCCTCGCTAGTCCCGGTACCCTCCAACGCACGTGCCCGGGGCGGTCGCCTATTCCCCTTTTGGCTCGACATCGACCGGACGGCCGAGCTGATGAGCCAGCACTACCTGTTCCGAGACATTGCCGAGCGGACGTTCTGGCCCGATCTGTCGACCAATGGTATCCCGCTGCAGTACTACCAGGCCTACGTCGCGCTGGCGACGGCACAACTCGTGTTGGGTCAGCAGGATCTGTCGGACCAGAGCCTGGAGCGGGCCCGGCAGTTCCTGGTTGTCGCGCTGGGCGAGAGCTTCTTGGTCCCGACGCAGCCCTCGGACCAGGCCCCGCCCGCACCGGAACAAGTCCCAACGGATAGTGAAGAGGGAAGTCCCTAGTCATTGGGAATTCAGAATTGCCATTTCCAGATTCCCTACTCTGCGAGGAGTGCGGCCACGTCCTCCAGTTCCAGGTCTCGAGGGCCGGCGCTCGGGCTCTCCTCGCGCACGATGCTGGCGCCCGAGCGCTCGTCGAACGTGACATGCAGGACCTGGTCCATGCCTTCGCGGATCGACTCCACGTGCGTGATCAGAATCACCTGCTCGAAGCGATCCTGGAGCCGCTGCAGCAGTTGAACGACGCTCTCGCGACGCTGCTCATCCAGACCGCCGAACACTTCGTCGAAGATGAGCAACGACAAAGAATGGCCGGCACGATCGGCGATCATCTGGCTGATCGCCAACCGCAGCACCAGGTTTGCTATATCTTCCTCGCCACCCGAGATCACCTCCTTGACCTCACCGGCATCGAGCACGATCACTTCGTGCGAGCTGCCGATCTCGATCTGGTTATACCGACCGTCGGTTAGCTCCGTCACGAAGACGCTGGCAATCTCCGATAGCTCCGGCCGCACCCGATCGTTCAACTCCAACCGCAATTCGCCCAACGCGCCGTCCAGCTCGTTGTGCAGCCGATAGTCCGCCTCACGCTCGGAGACGGTCCGCGATATCTTCTTATACTCACGCTCCGCCTGACGCGCCGAGTCAGCAGCCTGTCTCGCGCCCTCCGCCTCTCCTCTGGCCCGCTCCAACTCCACGTTCGCCGCGCCAAGAACATCGCGCGTCTCTTCATACTCTTTCTCGGCGCTCCGGTATCGGTCCTCAGAGTAGTCTAGCTCCGCACGCTTCCTCTCCAGATCCGCCACCTGCCTGCCGATCTGCCGCTCCTCTTCTTCCGCCTCGGCCTTCGCCGCCCGCAACCGCGGTTGTCGTTCCAGCCGCGTCTCCAGCTGTGTGACCTGCGTACGCAGCTCTTCCAGCTGTTTCAGTCCCGCGCGAACAGCTTGGTGCCGCTTCGCGTCGTAGCCCTCCGGCAGCGCGGCGATCTCGCCGGCTAGCTCGCGCGCCCTTGCCTCCTCTGCCTCCAGCTCCGCCCTCAGTGCCTCGGCCTGAGTAAGCGCCGTCTCCGCCTCCGCCAGCTCGCGTTTGATCCGCTCGCGCTCCTCCCGCGCTTGGGCAAGCTCCTTTCTCGCAGCAACCAGCTCGTCCGGTTCTGCACTCAGCTGCTCGAAACGCTTCTTATGCCACTTGCCGTCCTGGACGACCTCCTCGTACTGTCCCCGGACTAGCCCGAGCACCGAGTCGTACTCCGACCCGAGCGCTCTCTTGCAGGTCGGACAGATGCCGTCCGGCCCGGCAGCCTCGAGTTGCCTTATCTGCGCCCGCAGCTCCTCCGCCTGGCCGCGCAAAATACGCCGGTTCGCGTCAGCCTCCTGCCGGTCGCGATCCCAACGGGATGTGACCTCCTGCAGACGGTTCTCGAGGCGGTCGCATTCGGCATCTTGGACGGCGAGCATCTCCTTGAGGTCGGCGGTGGCGCCGCCCTTTTCCGCCGCGGCTGCCGCCTTCCTATCGAGACCGTCGACGCGCTCCCTTTGCCCGGCGAGCTGTTTCTCTAGGCTGCCGCGTCGCGCTTCGGCTTCCGCCAGCGTCTGCAGCGTTTCGTTCTCAGCCGGCAGATCCTCCAGCGGCTTGATCCGCTCCCGCAGCTGGTCCAACTCTTCGCCGGCTGCTTCCAACGTTTCGAGTTCCGCCGCAGTCTCTTTCTGGTCTTGCTGAGCGCGCTCGATGCGGATACGGGCTACGCGGAGCTCCTCGCCGAGCTGACCGTACAGCTCGCGCGCTTTGCGCAGCTCGTTCCAGGCCGGCTCGAACTCGGCGACCCGGGCAGCCGCCTCGGTTCGCCGCCTTTCGGTCTCTGCTACCTGCGAGCTCGCCACCTTCAGCCGCGCCTCAGCCGCCTTCCTCTCGCGCTCGATCTCGTCCGGGTCGCGCAGCGTGCGACGCAATTCCTCGACCTGCGCCCTGAGAACGTTGCGCTGTTGGCGCACCTTGTCCTGCGAGATCTTCAGCCGCTCGTAGCCCAAAACCTGCGCCAGGAAGCGACCCCGCTCCGCCGACCCCATGCTCGCCAGGAACTGCAGGTCCTTCTGTTTCGTGAAGTAGGTATTGAAGAATTCGCCGCGGGTCATGCCGAGCCGGCGCGTCAACTGTCGCGTCACCTCGCCCAGACCGGCAGCGATCGGATCTTCCTGCTCGAACCGATACAACTCGGCGGTACGCGGTGTGCGGATCACTCGGTAGCGTTCGCCACGCAACTCGAACTCGAGCTCGGCCTGCACCGTCGAACGGCCGGGCGCACGGTTGAAGCGCAGCGTGTCTTTCGTGCCGCGAGCGGCCGGCGCGCCGTAGATCGTCCAGGCGAGAGCTTCGAGAACCGTCGATTTGCCGGCCCCGTTCGGGCCGATGACGCCGGTGAGACCGGACCGAAACTCGATTTCGGTGTCGGCGTGCTGCCGAAAATTCTTCAACGCCAGGCGAATCAACCGCATTTCACTCCCTGTCCTCCAGGGCTTCGGCCTCCTCGGCTTCCTGCAGGTAGCGCAGCCCGAGCTCGATCAGTGCCTGGCGGTCGACCTGCCGCGAGTCGGGCTTCCAGCGGTGTTTGAGGAACTCGGTTAGTTCCTCTTGCAAGGTCAGGCGACTGCCGGGCGCGCCCGAGCCGCTGTGTCGCCTGACCTGGGGCGGCCGCGCGTCGAGGTTGAGGTGAAGGGCCCGTGTGCGGTACTCGCGAATTCTGCGATGGTCGAGGTCGCGATAGATATCCCGCGGCACATCGAACAGCCGGAGACGAATGATCTTCTCCTCGATGCCGCCGGGCACCTTTTCCAGCGCTGATTCGATCAGCCGATCGATTTCTTCCGCTGACAGGTCGCGCCCGGCGATCGGCTTGAGGTCGACCACGGAACGGGGTCCCTGCAGAACGTGGAACTCGACTTGCCCGTTCTCAGTGTCGAGCTCGACGAACCCTTTCGGCCTATCCGCCTCCGACCATACGTCGATGCTCGTGCGCTCGATGGCTCCCGGGTAGACCATGTTCGGCGCCAGTCGCTCGTGAATGTGATAGTGTCCCAGCGCTACGTACGTCCATTCCTCAGGCCTGAGGTCACTACTCCGCAACAGGGCAGCGCCGTAGTGACTGACCAACTTCAGTTTCTCGTGTGCGGCGTGCGCCATCACAATATTGACGCCGGCCTCGGGGTCCGGCTCGATCGCCGGCTGTCTTTCAGCAAACAACGAGTTGTGGGGCAGGCAGAGGATCGCCGTGTCGAGCGCGGGGAACCGCAGCCGCTTCGGTTCCTGGTGTACGACCTGAAAGCCGGGGATCTCCGCGAACAGCCTGAGGATGTTCCCTGTCTCTGCAGCGCGCGGCGAATCGTGGTTGCCGGCGATGATAACGACGCGTGTCTCGGGAACCTTTTCATGGAAGAGGGAGAATCGGCGGAACGCATCGGCGATCGCCGCGTTGGACGGGCGCACCGTGTGAAATATGTCACCGGCAATCAGGAACAGGTCGGGCGCAATCTTCACCGTCCGGTCCAGCAACTCCCTGAAAACGCGAGCGACATCCGCCTCGCGAATGTTGATCCCGGAAGCATTAGTGCGATGATACGCCCGGTACCCTAGATGAAGGTCGGCGGTATGGACGAGCCTCATCTTGCGACCAACAGCTCTAAGGTCCCGTTCGCATGTCCGGTGAGCTGGACCTCGACCCCCGCCTCGGCATGCACCGCGAACATGTCGATCTCGTAACGGCCCCCGACATAGCAGCCGCGATCGATGTCGAACTGCGCGGTACCCGTCAAGCTGGCTTCCATATGCAGCGGAGCCCCGAACCCGGACTCCTCCACCCCCTGGAGATTGGAAAAACTGCCCGACAGACCGATTACCGCGACCCGGCCTTTCTCACCCGGTCGCACCTCGAGGAACGTGTGCTCCAGCTCGAGCGTCATGCTGCCCGCCCCGCTCGCCGACAACCCCACCGGGAACTGGCCGACGCTCGTCCAGCGATCTCCAACCCGTACTGGGGTTTCCGGCAGATAGGTCGGCATGGCGCTCTTTAGTTGCTCGAACTGCCGCGCCAACCCGGCAAGCTGTGGGTGCGAATAAGTCACGTCGATCATCCGTCCACTGGGTGTCGTTCTGACATGCGCCCGCTGGGCCAGCAGTTCGCGCATCGACTCGGCCTGAGTGGGCGGCGGCGGGATAGGGCGACCTCCGATATCGCCGCTGAACTCGAAGTCGTGCCAGCGCACTTCGAAGGCGCGCGTCCCACCCTCTTCGACCGCCGAGAGCCTCTGCTCGTACTCGACCGCCGTATGCAGGCCCAAGCCGGAAGCAAGCGCCTCCATCAGTCGCCGCGTCTGGGCGTCCGCCTCGACTTCGCTGACGTACTCGGCCCGCATCTGGATATCGAAGGTCAGGCGATAGCGATTGGACTGGCCCACCTCGTCGGAGAGCTGTAGAACGTGCGTCGGCGTCTGGAGGGCCGCCAGTAGTGTGAGGATGGCGACGACCAGACCGGCGCTCGACATCAGGTCATATCTGCAGCGCACCGGTCAGAACCACGTAGACCAGCAGGGCGCCGATCAGGCTGCCGACAATCGCCTGCTGCTTCACTTTCGCCTTGAACGCCGCCTTATCCTCCTCTAGCTCGCCGCCCCGCTCCGCCAGCGCCGCCAGCGTACCCGCGGTCGGAAGCACGATGAACAGCGTGGCCAGAAACGCGAGCAGGCCGGCCACCTGCATCTGGAACAGCCAATGTTCCGGGAACGGCCGCAAGAAAGGACGCCCGGTAGCGATCATCAAGATCGCCCCAGCGACGATCGTGACGGTCGCCGCAACCGCGATCATGCCTCGGTATAGTCGACGTGCCGTCGAATAGGCGAACGCGATCACCTCCTGGTTGCCCGACGCCCGTGCCTTCGATGTCCACAGGCTGAGCGTGAACAGACCGCCAAGCCATAGCGCGACACCGATGAGATGTAGGAACAGCCAGATGCCCCAGAGCCTCATCTCGCCTCCTGTTTTCGGTGCGACCCTCTGTCAATCGCCCGCGTACGGGTCTTCCGGTACCGACACCGCTCGTCGCGGCGGTTCGACCGTTTCGCCCGAGACCTTCTTTCTGAGCCTCGAGCGGAAAAAGGCCAGCGCGTCGCCGGGGGACGCGCGTTCCGTATGGTGGAACGCCTGCAAGACCTCGGAACGCTCGCGGCCCGCGATAAGGTCCTTCACCTCGTTCACGCGGACCCGGCCGTCGATTCGTCTGAGACCACGCGCCACGGCGTCCTCGAATGGCAACTCCGGGCGCGGTGGGAAACGCTCGATTCCGTCACGCCCCCGCATCACAGCCGGCTTCGGGAACCGGACAAAGATCGGCTGCGTGAAGTGCGGGTGCCTGACCATCAGGTCACCCTTGGGCAGGCTGGCCAACTTCGTCTTGGTGGCCGGCGACAGCACCGAATAGCCTGGCGTCGCGAGCTCATCCATGTCCATCCGGCCGTAGACCGCCGAGCCGCAATTGCCCACCACGCGCCGGTGGACCTGGGAGCGGAACTGTTGCGCACCGAACAGAACGAGCCCCAGGTAACGTCCCCGCTCGCTGATGTCGAGCAGCATCTTGCGGACGTAGGTGTCAGGGCCGTCGGACGGTGCGTACTTGTTGAGTTCATCGGCGAAAACGATGACATGTTTCACGCCCAGAGTGCCCGACTCCAAGCCCTCGCGAAGCTTCGAGACCACCCGCGCGAACACCAGGTCCTGAGCCTCGGGCTCGACATTCGCCACGTCGACCACATAGACCGCCCGGTCTTCGAACTCGCCCCAGGGGAGATCGCTCACCGCATCGTCGTTGACCACCAGGCCGTGCGCTCGGCTGACGATTCCGTTTAGGCGATTGCGCACCTTGCGGATCGTCGCCGAGTGGTGCGTCATCCAGCGATCCGACCCGCTCGCTTCGCAGCTGGCGAGCACGTCATCGAACCAATCTTCCAGATCGCGGAACGTACGAACCAGATGGTCGCGCATCACCGGCTGACCAACCTCGGGCCCGAATCGCTGGTCGAGCACCCGGTCGCGAATGAAATCGATCAGGGCATCCGCTTTCGCGTCGAGGTCATCTCGGGTCAGCAAGACCTCGGAAAACTGCATGACCTCTTTGAGGCCCCAGCGCAGCGGGTGCATGCTGCCCATCAGGTCCGCGTGCGTGCGCAACGTGTTTAGATTCCAGCCGTCGGCACGGTAGGGCGCGAAGAAGCGCACGTCCTTGAAGGGCTCGGGCGGGACCTCGAGCAGCCCGTACATATGAAGGTCGGTCTCGTCCAGTTCGCCCGGCTGGTCGAGGAACAACAGGTCGGGCCCCTTGACGTTAAAGCAGACGGCCGCGACCGAGCCCTTGGACTCGGGCAGGTGTTCGAAGACCGACGCGAGCAAAAACTCGACCAGGCTGGTCTTGGTGGCCAGGCCGCTCACACCGGTGATGTTCAGATGTGCCGCCTCGGGACCCAGCAGGAAATCGGCGTCCAGGTAGACCCGCGCCTCGAGGCCACCGCTGGTGTAGATGCCGAGCGGAATCCCCCTCTCATCCTCCACGCCCACGTACGAGTCCATGCGCAACCCGAGGACGACGTCGCTATCGTCGGCCAGATAGACCGCTCCCATGGGGACGGGTTGCACCGGCTCTTCGGGCTCGCGCCGCAGGACGGCGGCGGAGTAGAGGCGGATCTCCGGTCGCGTCGACGGTGCGTGCGCCCCGGCACCCGGATCGGCGTCGGCACCGATGTAGTCGTGGAGCGGCGACATCAGATCCGTGTAGCTGAAACCCTCGACCACTACTCCGTAGACCGTCTGCGCCCCCGCAACGACCTTGACGATCGAGCCGATCCCGATCTGCGCTTCCAGGCCGGTCCAGAAGTGAAATTCATGGGTCGTGTTGGGCTTACGCTCCGTCCCGACCACTCGCCCTGTTAGCTGACTCATGCCGACATCAATCCCTAGCTGGCTGAACGTTGTACATCGCACATTGAACTTCCCATGTCGAACGCGAGGTGCACAGCGCCACCACCGCTCGACGTTCCGGGTGCGATTTTCGATGTTCAACGTTCATAAGATATCTACACCTCCGCCATCTCTACGCGCCGCGCCCGCTCCTGTAGACTCAGCACCTGCAGCTTCCTGTGCCGTAGCGCGATCACCGCGTCGCACAACGCCGACGCGGCCGACAGCGTCGTCGTGTACGGTACGCCCCGCTGGATCGCCGCGCGCCGGATCTCGTAGTCGTCGAACTGGGCGTGCTTGCCCAGCGGCGTATTGATTAACAGACCGATCTCGCCCGATATGAGATGGTCGACGATGTTGGGCCGGCCCTCGTGCACCTTGAGCACGGGCTGCGCCGGGATCCCGCGTGCCCGCAGGTAGCGCGCCGTGCCCGAGGTCGCCCAGATCTCGAACCCCATTTCGTGGAAGCGCCGCACGATCGGTGTCACGTTCGGTTTGTCCTGATCGTGAACGGTGACCACGATGCGGCCCGACATCGGCAGCGGATTGCCCGCCGCGACTTGCGCTTTGGCCATCGCCAGACCGAACGAGTCAGCGATTCCCATCACCTCTCCCGTCGACCGCATCTCCGGGCCGAGCAGCGCATCGACGCCCGGAAGTTTCTCGAACGGGAAGACGGATTCCTTTACCGCGACTCCTTGAAAGTTATCGTCTGCCTGCAGGTCGAATTCCGATAGCTTGCGGCCAACCATGCACCGCGCCGCCAGTCGCGCCAGCGGGTTACCCGTCGCCTTGCTCAGGTAGGGGACGGTGCGGCTCGCCCGCGGATTCACTTCGAGCACGTATACGATGCCGTCCTTTACCGCGAACTGCACGTTGATCAGTCCGACGACGCCCAGCGCCTGCGCCAACGCCCGGGTGTGCTGTTTCATCGTCTCGACGTGCTCGTCCCGCAACAGGTATGGTGGTACGACGCAGGCCGAGTCACCGGAATGGATGCCGGCATCTTCGATGTGCTGCATCACGCCGCCGACGAAGACGTCTCCGCCGTCGGCGACAGCGTCGACGTCCGCCTCGAAGGCGTCCTCGAGGAAACTGTCGATCAATACCGGGTGCTCCGGCGACGCCCGCACCGCCCGCTCGAAGTAGTCCTGCAGCGACTCGTCGTCATAGACGATCTCCATGGCACGGCCGCCGAGGACGTAGCTGGGACGAACCAGCACCGGATAGCCAATCCGCCGCGCCACTTCGATGGCTTGAGCCTCGCTCACCGCCAGCCCGTTCGGCGGCTGGTCGATCTCGAGCTCGCGGGCGAGCGCCTCGAAACGCTCGCGGTCCTCGGCCCGGTCGATCGCATCCACCGTCGTGCCCAGAATCGAGACATCCATGTCGCGCAGCTCTGAGGCCAGCTTGAGCGGCGTCTGGCCGCCCATCTGCACCACGACCCCCTCCGGCTGTTCGAGCTGAACGATCTCCAGCACGTTCTCCAGGGTGAGGGGCTCGAAATACAGCTTGTCGCTTACGTCGAAGTCGGTAGAGACGGTCTCGGGGTTCGAGTTGACCATGATCGTCTCGCATCCCTCGTCAGCCAGCGCCAGCGCTGCAGAGACGCAGCAATAGTCGAACTCGACGCCCTGCCCGATCCGGTTCGGCCCGCTACCGAGCACCACCACCTTGCGGCGCTCGCTGCGGACCGACTCGTTTTCCTCCTCGTACGTGCTGTACAGATATGGCGTGGCGGCCGGGAACTCGCCCGCGCAGGTGTCGACCATCTTATACGAGGGGTGCATCCCCCAGCCCCAGCGTCGCTGTCGGACATCGGCAGCCATTTCGTTGCGGAGCTTGCCCAACAACTCGTCGCCGAAGCCGAGACGCTTCATCTCCCAGGTCGCCTCGCGCGTCGGCTCGGCCAGCGAAGCGTACCAGACCTCTGCCGTCACCAGCTCGCTCAGTTGTTCGATGAACCACCGGTCGATGTGGCTGACCCCACTGATCTGCTCGACGCTCAGCCCGTTGGCCAGCGCACGCTTGATCTGGAAGGCGCGATCAGCCGTCGGCCGGCGCAGCGCGCCCAATAGCGTCTCGTCGTCATCGGCGGAGAGGCCGTCATCGAGGAGTGCCCGGCCGCACTCCCACCCGGCGCGGCCGTTCTCCAGCGAGCTGAAGCCCTTCATCCAAGCTTCCTTGAACGTGCGGCCAATGGCCATCACTTCGCCGACCGCCTTCATCTGCACGCCGAGGGTCGGATCGGCGCTCGGGAACTTCTCGAAGGCGAAGCGCGGAACCTTGACCACGACGTAGTCGAGGACCGGCTCGAACGAGGCGGGTGTCTCCCGGGTGATCGCGTTCGGCAGTTCGTCCAACCGATAGCCGACGGCAACCTTGGTGCCGATCCGCGCGATGGGGAATCCCGTGGCTTTGGATGCCAGCGCCGAGGAGCGGGAGACGCGCGGGTTCATCTCGATGACCAGCATCTCGCCGGTCGTCGGGCTGACGGCGAACTGGATGTTGCAGCCGCCGGCGGCGACCCCAATCTCGCGGATACAGGCGATCGCCGCGTCCCGCATCACCTGGTACTCGGCATCCGAGAGCGTCATGGCGGGCGCCACCGTAATAGAGTCGCCAGTGTGCACGCCCATCGCATCGAAGTTCTCGATCGAGCAGACGATGACGACGTTATCGGCGTGGTCGCGCATCACCTCCAGCTCATACTCCTTCCACCCGATAACGCTCTTGTCGATCAGGATCTCGCCGATCGGCGACGCCTCCAGGCCGGTCCGCGCCGCTTGCTCAAACTCCTCTCGATTGTAAGCGATCCCACCCCCGGTGCCGCCGAGGGTGAACGATGGGCGGATAATCGCCGGAAAGCCCGTCGCCCCAGCCACTGCCAGTGCTTCCTCCAGCGAGTGGGCGAAGCCGCCGTGGGGTACCTCGAGGCCGATGCGGCGCATCGCCGACCCGAACTGCTCACGGTCCTCCGCCAGCCGGATCGCCCGAGCGTCGGCCCCGATCAGCTCGACCCCGTACTTCTCCAAGGTCCCGGAGTCGTGGAGCTCGAGGGAGACGTTGAGCCCTACCTGGCCGCCCATGGTGGGAAGCAGCGCATCGGGCCGTTCGGCCTCGATCACCCGCTCCACCCACTCGGGCGTCAGCGGCTCGATGTAGGTCGCGTCGGCCAGGTCCGGGTCGGTCATAATCGTCGCCGGATTCGAGTTCACCAGGATGACCCGGTAACCCTCCTCCTTCAGCGCGCGAACGGCCTGCGTGCCCGAATAGTCGAACTCGCAGGCCTGCCCGATCACTATCGGCCCGCTGCCCAGCAGCAGGACGCTCTGTATGTCTTCCCGCTTCGGCATCTAGGCCAGAGAGATCCTCCGCTATATCGACGATTGAACGTGGTCCGTGCCCAATTCTACCCGAGCGAGAGGGGTAGCGCCAGCCGCCGACCCGTCACCGTTCCCCGCGTTGCCGGTGGCTAACAGGAGCGGATTTCCCAGACACTGGCCGGCGTCTCCGGGGCTGCGCTCTTCTCCCGACCAACGAGTGTGCGAGCTCCGTGCGTGACCGCCCCGCGACGGGACCCGGCCGACCGAGCGTACCGGTTGCCCCAGTCAAAGCTAGGGGCCACATTCCGGGGTCATTCTTCGGCATACTCGCGTTGAACCACATTGGAGTGAATCGATGACCACGAGCGATTACAGATTACGCACCACGCTGGGGCGGTTGGCCCTGCTGCCGGCGTTCCTCTTGGCAGCGGCTTGCAGCACGTCGACCACACGGGTCAGCGAACCTACCCCCACGACCCCGGAGGCGACGCCCGAGGAGCCGGCGGAG
>JASFTI010000042.1:0-15691 GCA_050053635.1 Gemmatimonadales bacterium | reverse complement strand
CCGCCTTCGGCGAGCTCGCGGATGCGATCGACCCACGGCTCCAGCTCCTCGCGCGCGTAGAGGTAGTCGTAACGCGCGTCACGGCCTGCGCCCTCGCGGAACCAGTCGTCATAGTTGCGGCCGTGCAAGCGAACGTAACCCACATATCCGCTCGCCTCGGCGGATGGGCCAATCGAGCGGTGGAAGAGCGGCTGGTCGATGTTGACAAATCCGACCCCGCGTTCACGCAGCCAGCGATAGAACGCCGGTCTGTTCCACGATCCGTGACGCACCTCGACCACGCACGGATAGTCGGCGAAGGTCGACGTGACGTCATCCAGCCATTCCAGCGACTTGTCTCCAGCTTTGAAGGACCAGGGGAACTGGATGAGCAGACCGCCCAGTCGCCCGCGGTCCACAAGTGGATCGAGGCCGGCGCGCACCGCGTCCACTTCCTCCCGCGTCCAGGCGGAGTCACGCTCGTGCGTGAAACGTTGCCACAACTTGGCCGTGAACTTGAAGTCGGGATTCTCGGCGACGCGACGGGCCCAGCGCGGCGTGACGTCCGGTCGTGGTGGGCGGTAGAAGGTGGAATTGACCTCGATCGTGTCGAAGTATCGCGCCAGGAAGGCGAGCGGATCGAACCCCCTGGGCGGTTCCTCGGGATAGACCACGCCCTGCCAGTCTCTATAGCTCCAGCCTGCGGGTCCGAACCTGATCACTGTTCACCCTCGACGATGCGGCGTCGCGCCTGCGGATCCCAGGTGGGCCGATCGTCGGCGTTCGCGATGGCGAGCGCCACCTCGTAGACCAGCCTGGCGATGCGCGATGCCTTCTCATGCTTGATCTTGCCCGCTTCGTCCGACGGCTGGTGGTAGTCCGCGTGCACACCGTTGAAGAAGAATACGGCCGGAATGCCTTTGCGGGCGAAGTTGAAGTGATCGGAGCGGAAGAAGAAACCGTCGGCGGGCCACTGGTCGTCGACCGTAGCTAGCCCCAACTCCGGGTGCGCCATCGCCACGCTATCAACCAGTACGCCCAGCGACGAATACGGCTTGCCGATCACCGCGATCGTATCCTCCCAGTTCCGGCCGATCATGTCGATGTTCAGGTTAGCCACTATCCGCTCCAGCGGGATGGGTGGATGCTCGACGAACCAGGCCGAGCCCAACAGTCCCCTTTCCTCTCCGCTGACAGCGAGGAATGCCACCGACCGCTTCGGCCGCTCGCCCTTGAGCTCTGCCATCGCCTCGGCGACTTCCAGGATCGCCGCGGTACCCGACGCGTTGTCGTCGGCGCCGTTGTAGATCGAGTCGCCGTCGATCGGGAAGCCGGTACCGAGTCCATCCATGTGAGCGCTGATCAGCACGTACTCGTTACGGAGTCGGCGATCTCTGCCACGCACGATCCCCAGCACGTTGGGAGCGGAGAGCGTCTCGACTGTAAGTTCTGCGGACAGGCTCAACTGCCCACCGGGCGTCAGACCATCATCCTGCGCGCCTGCCGGCGGCGTATCGAGTCCGACTTGCTCCAGCGCAGCGGTCAGCGCTTCCTCCGAGACTATGGCCGCCGGTACACTCACCTCGATGTCGCCCAATTCGTAGGCGGTCTCCGCTTCGCTGAGCCAGTGTTGAACCTGTGGACCCTGCCCTTCCGGTGGGGTCACCAACAAGAGGCCAATCGCGCCTGCGGCGCTCGCTGCCCGCTGCCATTCACGCGGCATCGTGCTGGGACTCAGCCGGGCGACCCAGATCGTCGGCTCGCCGTCCTCAACCGGTCCCTCCGGACCGGCGGTCCCTACGAAGCGCAATCTTCCCTCCACCGAGCCCGCTGCCCAGGGCAGCCCCCAGAAGTCGGTTCGATTGCGCAGTGTCACCCGGCGACTACCGCGTTGCAGTGCCAGCGCCCAGCCGTCACCCATGTCGCTCATCACCAGCTGGTAGCGCTGGCTATAACCGCTCTTCGAGGGATGGAGGCCCATGCGGCGGAACTCCGACTCTATGTAGCTGGCGGCGATCTCCAGACCCTCGCTGGGCGTGCCACGTCCCCCGAGCCGGTCGGCGGCGAGGAACGAGATCCGGGCCCGCATGTCTGAGGGTGTGATGCCGTGGTCAGCCAGCGGAGTACCCGGTGCGCCGCGGCAGCCCACGGCGAGCGTCGCCGCCAGCATCGTCACCCCCGGAACTCTTAGCCTCATGCCGTCCCCCGTGAGATTGTTCGCAACATTCAATATCCGACACTCGATAGCCGTGTGTCCAGCGAGGATCCCAACAATCGACTCGGAACCGTCGACGATCAAGTAGCGCCGCACAGATCGCCGGATGCGCCGGGCGTCGACATTCGCTACCAGAACGTTGACACTCGAGAGCCAGCTGATACTTCGCTGTCGGGTGTCGGATATTGGATATTGAGCCATCAACCCGGTTATGTTTGTGCGCAGTGCAGGTTGACTATGACCGATGACAAGAGGAACAGGGCCCACCTCCTCGACCCAGCGGAGCTCGACGCACTGGGCGGTCTCGAGCTCGTGGCGCGGGCTGTGGTAACGGGCTTCATCGCGGGCCTGCACAGCTCCCCCAGCCGCGGTTTCTCGGTCGAATTCGCCGAGCACCGCGCCTACCGACCCGGCGACGATCTGCGGTTCGTCGACTGGAAGATGTACGGCCGCTCGGACCGCTTCTTCCTCAAGCAATACGAGCAGGAGACCAACCTGTCAGCGCAGGTCTGTCTGGACGTGAGCGGCTCGATGGATTGGCGGAGTCGCGAGGACGGGCTGTTGACCAAGCTCGAGTACGCGAAGCGTCTGGCGGCCAGCCTCACGCTGTTACTGATACGACAGGGCGACCTGGCCGGTGTCATCTGTTTCGCCGAGCGCGTGCTCGGCCGAACGCCGGCCCGTGGCACGCTCGCCCACTGGACGGAACTGGCGCGCCAGCTTACCTACCAATCGCCGGGACGAGGTACGGCGGCGGCAAGTGCGCTAGAGGAGGTCGCGGCACGCGGCCAGCGACGCGGGCTGGTGATCCTCGTGTCGGACCTGCTGGTGAACGAGTCAGCAACGCAGCGGACACTGAAGAAGCTCCGGCACCAGGGTAGTGAGGTGTTGGTCTTTCACATCCTCGATCCGGGCGAGCTGGAGTTACCGAGTGTCGGCGACGCGGTGTTCGTCGATCCGGAGAGCGGTGATGAGATCGGCGTTCGCTCAGCGGAGCTGCGGAGCGACTACCGCGAGGCGGTGACGAGCGCCATCGACCAATGGCGGCGCGTCTGCGGGTCTCAGCAGATCGACTACCACCCGATCGCCACCGACCAGCCGCTGGCGCTCTGTCTCAGCGAGTACATCCACACGCGCTCACGTTTAGGTTGATGGATTTCCTCTACCCCGTCTTCGGCCTGGCGGCACTGGCCGCGGCGATACCGATCGTCCTGCACCTCATGCGCCGGCGCGAGGTTCGACGCCTGACGTTCCCCGCCATCCGCTACATTCGGCGGGCCGAGCAGCGTCAAGCGCAACGGTTGCGGCTGCGACACCTGGCACTCCTTGCCGCGCGTGTGCTCCTCGTTTTGCTGCTCGCCGCCGCTGCGGCAGGCCCGCTGGTCGGTCGCGGTGGCCCGTCGGATCACCGGCCCACCGCTCTCGCCATTGTGGTCGACGCATCACTGAGTTCGACAAGGATGTTCGGCGAGCGGCGCGTCCTCGACCTGCACCTGGCGCGCGCCGGCCTCAGCGTCGACCTGGCGACCTCGAGCGACCGCATCGCCGTCTTCAGCGCCACACGTGCCGAGCTGGGCGCCGTGGCGCTGGAGCGGAGCGGGGCACGTGAGTATCTGCGTGGCTTACGTGCCGCTGCGGGAGTCGCCGATCTGCGGGGAGCGATCGATCAGGCGGATGCCTGGCTCGAGACCGTCACCGACCGAGAGCGTGAGCTACACCTTTTCACCGACCTGCAGAGCGCCTCGCTGGACGAACGCGAGACGGCTGGGCCGGAGGGGCAGGCCGGCGATGGCGTGTCGCTGATCGTCGGGGCGCCCGCTTTGCCACCCCTGGCGAACGGGACGCCGGGTATCCCGCGGCCGGAGATCGCGCCGCTCACCACAGGCCAGCAGACGCGGATCTCGGTCCCGCTGCACTGGTTCGGCCCCGCTGCACCGGCGGCACCGGTGATCCTCAGGCTGGTCGCGGGAGAAGACGTCGTCTCGGCCAGCGAGGCAAGATTCGGCGAGCAGGCCCTGCTCGTGCTGCCGCCGCAGGAGGGTGGCTGGGTTCAGGGCCACGTCGAGATCGACCATCACGGCCTGGCGGCGGATGACCGACGCTACTTCACCTGGCTCGTCCGGCCACCCTCCACGGTTGCGGTGCTGGGTGAGCCGGGGCGTTTCGTCGAACTCGCGTTGGAGTCGCTGGAGAGCGGCGGCCGCTTGCGCCGGGATCGTCCGGATCTCTCCGAGGTTTGGCTGGCAACGGGTGGAGAACGGATAGCCGACGGGCTTGCCGCCGGCCAGGCGACGGTCGTCCTCCCGCCGGCGAGCCCGCTCGACCTACCACGTCTGAACGTCCGCCTGGAAGAAGCACGGATACCGTGGCGATACGAGCCGGACGAGCGGCCCGGTTCCCGCGGAATCGGCGCCGGGTTATCGCTGGCAGATCTGAGCGGTGTAGTGGTTCGGCAGGCCTATCGCCTCACGCGCCGCGCCGAAACTCGTGACACCGTGCTGCTCAGGCTCAGCGACAGCTCGCCCTGGCTGGTGCGCGGGACGACGAGCGATGGTGTCGCTTATCTGCTCCTCGGCTCGCCGCTGACGCCGGAGGCCTCGGATCTGCCGGTGAGCGCAGCGATGATCCCGTTCCTCGACGCCCTGATAGGCAACTGGGCGCGACGGGCGGCCACTCAAGCGACGATACTGGAGGGCGATGCCCTGCTGCGGCTACCCGATCGGGCTCGAACGGTGCAGCTGCCTGACGACTCCGAAGCACCGGTGGAGGGTGGAGCGACCTTCAACGTCGCGGAGCCGGGCAACTATGCGGTCTCCGACGGAGATAGCCTGCTCCTGGCGCTCTCGCTCAATGCGCCGCTCGGCGAGGCCGACCTGGCGGCCGGGCGCGAAGAAGAGCTGGAGGCGCTCCTCCCCGCCGCGCGCTGGTCGTGGATCAGAGGAACGGACGCCGCCGCCTGGAGAGACGCCATTTACAGGGCGCGCCGCGGCAGACTCGCCTGGCGGCCCCTTGTTGTACTGCTCATCCTGATTTCTATTGTCGAGGCGGCTCTGGCGGCCGCCGGTCGCCGTGTCGAGGTGGATCGGCCCGGCTAGCGGGTGAACCGGAAGAAGACGAAGCAGCTCGAGATTTCGTGATCATAGATAGCCTCCGCAGCTCGCCGGAATTCAAACGGTTGACCGACCGGATGCCGGCACCAG
Organism: Gemmatimonadales bacterium; assembly: GCA_050053635.1. Taxonomy (GTDB): domain Bacteria; phylum Gemmatimonadota; class Gemmatimonadetes; order Palauibacterales; family KS3-K002. The sequence goes on along the minus strand of JASFTI010000042.1, from coordinate 10,297 downwards.
GTGAAGAGCGGGCCCTGTGCGGGCTGGGCGGCTCCGCACCGGCGGTGCTGGCCGCCGCCCTCATCGAGTCGGGCGCGGCGCGTAGCCTTCTGCTGGTGGCGCCGACCGCAGCGGATGCGGAGGAGATCGAGACGGATCTCGAGGCCTTGATTCCCGGTCACGCCCGCGTGTTCCCGCAACGCGAGTCGGTTCACCCGGATCTCACCGACCCCCACATCGAAATCTCCGCCCGGCGCGTCGACTCGCTGCAGGCCGTCATCACGGGCCGCGCCCGCCTGATGGTGACGACAGCCCGGGCGCTCGCCGAGCGGTTCGCCGTCCCGGCAAGTTGGAGCGATCTCGAACTCCAACTGCAAAAGGATCAGGAGATCGATCGCGATTCGCTGATCAGCCAACTCGAGATAGCCGGCTACCGCAGGGTCCCGATGGTCGAGGCCGTCGGCGAATACTCGGTCCGCGGTGGAATTGTGGACGTCTATCCGATAACAACGCTCGACCCGATCCGGCTCGAGTTCTGGGGCGACGCGATAGAATCGATACGCTCGTTCGATATCCTCGACCAGCGATCGATCTCGCACCTCGCTTCCGTCCGGCTGCTGCCCGTCAGATTCCCGGCCCGTGACGACGACCCGCTGGCAGAAGAGGGTATCCCCTTCACTGCCGGCAGTCTGCTCGAGCTACTTCCCGAATCGACATCGATCCTCCGCATCGACGCGCCAGCGGAGGAGAGCGAGCGGCTGAAGAGCTGGGACGAGTTGCGGCGACGTAGCGAGACGCCCGAGCTCTACCAAGACTCGCCGGACTCGGTGGACTCGCGCTTCCGCCGCTTCGGGCAGCTGCGCGTCGTCGATGCGCCGGACGAAGCCGACCTCGACTTCGCGATCCGTGCCGCGCCCGCCATCGATCGTCACATCGATCGCCTGGTCGCCGCTCTGCACGAGGCCTTAGAGGCGAACGCTCGAGTGCTGATCCTCTGCGACAACGAAGGACAGCTCGAGCGGCTGGAGGAGATACTCGAGGACTCGGCAGGCAAGTCGACGCTTCGCGCCGTCACCCTCGGCCTGGGACCGCTGGCCGGCGGCTTCGTCATCGAGAGCGCCGAACCGCCGCTCTGGGTCTTCACCGACCACGAGATCTTCCGGCGGCAGCGCCGCCCGCGTCGCCGCCCGCAGGCGACGAGTGGTGCCGCCCTCGACACGCTGTCCGCCCTGTCCGCCGGCGACTATGTCGTGCACCTGGACCATGGGATCGGGCGCTATCGCGGGCTAGAGCGAGTGGAGATCGGCGGCGAAGAGCTAGAGACACTGGTCGTCGAGTATGCGGGCGGCGACATACTGCGCGTGCCCCACTACCGGGCCGAGCTGGTCGAGCGCTGGATCTCCGATGACGGGGATGACGGCGAGGCGGCGCCGAAGCTCTATCGTCTCGGCAGCAAGAGCTGGCAGAAGCTCAAGAAGCGGGCGCGCGATGCGATCCAGACCATGGCGGCCGAACTGCTGGAGCTCTACGCCGCGCGCCGTGTCGCCGAGGCCCACGCCTTCGGCTCCGACACACGCTGGCAGCGCGAGATGGAATCCGCCTTCATCTACGAAGAGACCCCGGACCAGGAACGCGTTGCCGGTCAGGTCAAGTGCGCCATGCAGCAGCCGCGCCCGATGGACCTTCTGATATGTGGCGACGTCGGCTACGGCAAGACAGAGATCGCCATCCGCGCCGCCTTCAAGGCCGTCCAGGACGGCGTGCAGGTCGGGGTCCTCGCCCCCACGACCGTTCTCGTCGAGCAGCACCTGCAGACCTTCGGAGCACGGCTAGCCGACTATCCGGTCGTGGTCGAGTCGCTGTCGCGGTTCCGGACTGCCAGAGAACAGGAGGACGTCGTTCGCCGCCTGGCGGAAGGTGCAATCGACATCGTCATCGGGACACATCGGCTCATCTCGTCCGACGTCAAGTTCAGAAACTTGGGATTACTGGTGATCGACGAGGAACAGCAATTCGGTGTGAGCCAGAAGGAGAGGCTGAAGACGCTCCGGCGAGACGTCCACGTGATGACGATGACGGCGACACCGATCCCGCGCACGCTGCACCTGTCGCTCAGCGGGCTGCGCGACCTGGCCGTGATTCGCACGCCGCCCCGCAATCGTCGTCCGATCATCACGCACATGATGACCTGGGATGATCAGACGATCGAGGACGCCATTCGGCTCGAGGTCGACCGCGGCGGCCAGGTCTTCTTCGTCCACAATCGGGTCGAATCGATCGATGAGGTCGCCGCCCGGGTCCGCCGCCTGCTACCGGACCTGGGGGTCGAGGTCGCGCACGGCCAGATGTCGGAGCGCAAGCTCGAGAAGGTGATGACCGATTTCGTGCGCGGCGAGATTCAGGTTCTGGTCGCCACGGCCATCATCGAGAACGGCCTCGATGTGCCCAACGCCAACACCATGATCGTCCACCGCGCCGACTACTTCGGTCTGGCCCAGCTCTATCAGCTACGCGGCCGCGTCGGGCGGTCGCACCAGCGTGCCTTCTGTTATCTCATCGTACCGCCGAACTTGCCGGCCGAGACCGAACGCCGCCTCAACCTGCTCGAGGCGCATACCGACCTGGGCGCCGGCTACCGACTAGCGCTCAAGGATCTCGAGTTGCGGGGAGCTGGCAACCTGCTGGGCACCGAGCAGTCGGGATTCGCCCAGGCGGTGGGGTTTGACACATACCTCCGACTCCTCGAGGATACCGTGGCCGCGCTGCGGGCCGGGAAGGACTCGGCCGCGGAGCGTCCCAAGGTCCCGGAGGTCTCGATCTCCGGAGCCACGTATATTCCCGAGAGCTTCATACCGGACGAGAGGCAGAAGCTGGACCTGTACCGCCGGCTCTCCAAGGTTTCCGAGCTCGACGAGCTGGAACGGCTCACGGAGGAGCTCCGCGACCGCTTCGGCCGCCTGCCGCCGGAGACCCAGCGGCTGATCGCCGCCTCGCGGATCAGGATACTGGGCGGCCGGTTGGGCGTCGAGCGCGTGCTCACGACGCCGGGCGCCGCCCGCCTGAACTTCCGGCGCGGCATCGTGCCGCGGATGACGTCGCTGCGCGACGCGATGGCCGGACGTGAGGTCGAGGTGGACGTCCGCAGGTTGCAGCCGCTCTCGCTCGTTTTCCGGGTCCCCGGGACGGGGGAGGAGATAGCTCCGATCGTCGTGGAAGCGTTGCAACGCCTGCTCGAAGAGCAGCATGGGTCCTTGGAGACAACACGAACATGAGAAGCCAGATCTCGATTTCCCTCGTACTTGCAGTATTCTTCGCTGCTTTCGCCGCTTGCTCGTCCGTGCGCGACGCGATGGAAGGGCACCAGAACCTCGTGGCGACCGCAGCCGGGTTTCCCTTGACCGTCGAGAAGGCGGCCGAGTTAACCGCCGCCACTACTCCGCGAAGCATCGTGCCGCGAGCCAACACTGTCGATCGGGTCGTGGATCTATGGATCAGCTATGTGCTACTCGCCGCCGAGCTCGCCAGCTCCGACGAGTTTGCCGACCTGGACGTGGAGCCGCTGATCGAGGACCCCGTGGATCAGACCATCCTTCGTGTTTTTCATGACGCAACGATCGCGACGCGGGTTGACGTATCCGACGCCGCGTTGCGCTCGACGTACGAGCGCGAGCAGCCTTTTCTACGTGTAGAGGCGTACCAGATCTTCATCAGCACCTCGGGCGCCACCGGCGCCGAGCTCGACAGCCTAGGCCGCCTCGCCGAAGCCATCCGCGAGCGGGCCCGTGCCGGTGAAGATTTCAGCCGGCTCGCCCGTCAGTACTCGCAGGATCCCACCAGCAACTCGCAGGGCGGCTACTTGGGTTGGGTGGACCGCGGCCATCTCCTAGGGGACGTGGACGCGCCGCTCCTGGCGATGCAGCCGGGTGAGATCAGCGAAACAGTCAGGTCGGCCTTCGGGTATCACATCTTCAAAGTCACCGATAGGGACTCGCCGGATTTCGAATCCGCTCGCGACGACTACCGGCGCATATACGCGCAGCGCCGCATTAGTGATTTGGAGCTGGCATTCATGGATTCCCTGGCCGAGGCCGCCGACCTGCGCGTCGCGCAGGGTGCCGTGGATCTGGTGAAACGATTGGCCCAGTCGTGGGGATTCCGGCGGCTCCGTACCCTCGAGCGCGCCGCCGTACTGGCACGTTATCGGGGCGGCGAGTTCACGGTTGACGATTGGGCAACGGCGTTCAACAGAGAGGCCGTTTCCGAGCAGCGGTTCATCGCGCGATCGGATTCCGCAACGATACACGATCTACTGTTTGACATGGCGAGGGACGAGCTTATCGTCGAGGTCGCCGCCGGTCAGGGCTACCAGATCTCTGAGGAAGAGCGCCGCAGTTACGTGGACGCCGCATATCGCGATCTGCGGACGCTGGCCCGCCAGGTCGGCTTGGATCGCCACGAGCTCGCCGGCGGTGAAGAGTCGATCGCCACGGCCGCCGAGCGTGCCGTCCGCATTTCGATCGAGAACAGTGGACAGGCCACGGAACTGCTCCGCTTGTCGATGCCGCTCTTTCACAAGGGGACCTTCCGGGTCTATGAAGACCGTTATCCGGCGGTCATCGACCGGGTACTCGCGGTCCGCGAGGAGCAGGGCTCATGAACCGAATAACACTCAGAGCCGGCATACGGGCTATCGGACTCGCCTGGCTCGCGGCCGCCGCCGGCGGCGCACGGCCAGACAGCGCCGCCGCTCAGCGGGATCCTTCCGAGCTGGTGGAGGGCGTCGTCGCTCTGGTCGGTGACACAGCCATCACGTGGACCGAGTTCCAGCAGTATCTGTTCCAACTTCAGAGCGAGGGCAGACAGATGCCCGAGGACCCGGAAGGGCGCCGGAGGTTCCTCGAGGAAGCCTTGGATTCCAAGGTCTCCGACGTCGTGGTCTACACCCACGCCCAACGTGCCGGTATCACAGTATCGGACCGCGACGTCAACGAGATAGTCGAGGAACGGCTGGCTCAGATCCGCCGGAATTTCCCTACCGCGGCCGATTTCCAGCAGGCGCTCGCCGCCATGGGCGTTACCTCGGCCGAGTTCCGCATCAGACTCACCCAACAGACACGGGTCCAGCTCGTGTCGCAGCAGTTCCTGCGCCAGAAGTACAGCCGCATGCAGCCGGTCCCGGTGAGCGAGGTCGAGATCCGCGAAGCCTTCGAGCGACAGAGAGCGAGCTTGGGGCCCAGGCCGGCTACCGTATCTCTGAAACAGGTCCTCATAGCGCCGAGAGCTTCGGAGGAAGCGGAACTGGCGGCGCGTGAGAGGGCCGAGCAGGCGATATCGCGCCTGCGGGCGGGTGAAGACTTCGCCGTGGTCGCCCGTGAGCTTTCCGACGACGCCGGGACACGGGAGGACGGCGGACTATTGGGCTGGGTGAGGCAGGGCCAGTTGCTGCCGGAATTCGAGGAAGCTGTCTTCTGGATGCGGCCCGGTCAGGTCAGCAACATCGTCGAGACGAGCGTCGGCTACCACATAATCAAGCTCGAGCGGGTACGGGGCGCCGAACGGCTGGCGCGCCACATCCTTGTCCGGCTAGAGGTCACGGACGCGGACGCCGAGGCGGCGCGGCGGCTGGCCGAAGAGGTGGCCGTCGCTCTCCGCCAGGGCGCCGACATCGATTCGCTGATCGACGAGCACGGCGATCCATCGGAACAGAGCGCCCTCACCAACTACCCGCAGGAGCGGCTGCCTTCCACCTATCAGAGCGAATTAGCGGGAGCCTCCCCGGGTGTTGTCATCGGGCCGTTTCTCCTCGCTTCGACGGCTGGCGGTCACGACAAGTGGGTCGTGGCGCTGATCTCGGAGATGCGACCGGTCGGTGAGTGGACGCTCGATGACGTGCGCGAGTCACTCCGCTCGCAGATCGAGCAGGAACGGACGCTGGAGAAGATCATCAACGATTTGCGGGAAGCGACTTACATCGAGACGCGGCTCAGCGAATTCCCCCTTCCAGGATAGCCCTATCATGCGACGGCCGAAGATCGCGGTAACATTGGGCGACCCGCGAGGCATCGGCCCCGAGGTCGTGCTCCGCGCTCTGCATGATTCGCCAGCGCCCGACGCCGACTTCGTACTGGTGGGGCCCGACGGGCTCGACGACACCCAAGGACTGGAGCTCGTCTCGATCGGTCGGTGGCGGCCCGACGCCGGCGCCCGGGAGGCGGGTCGACTCTCTGCCAGGGCGATCGAGCGCGCCGTATCGCTGGCCGGCGGCGGCGCAGTGGATGCGATCGTCACCGCGCCGATCTGCAAATCGGCGCTGGCCGCGGCCGGCTACGATTGGCCGGGACATACGGAGATGCTCCGCGATTTGACCGGCGTTCCCGAGACGGCTCTCTGTCTCGCCGCCGAGGAGACGCCGCTCGGCTCGCCACTCAGGGTTGTCCTGGTCACCGGCCACATGGCTCTGCGCCTCGTACCGGGTGCCTACACGGCGGACCGGCTGTCGCTGATCGCTCGCCTGACCCACGATGATCTGAGGCGCTGGTGGGGGATCGAGCGGCCACGGCTGGCCGTCTGTTCACTCAACCCGCACGCCTCGGACGATGGGCTGTTCGGCGACGAGGAGGAGCGCGTGTGCGAGCCGGCCATCGCCGGGCTGCGTCGGCAGGGGATCGAAGTCGATGGCCCCTACCCCGCCGACACCGTGTTCCTGCACGCGATGCGCGGCGCGGCCGATGCCGTGCTGGCTCCTTACCACGACGTAGGCATGGCGGCGATCAAGACGGCAGCCTTCGGTTCGGCGGTAAATGTGACGCTCGGTCTACCCTTCCCCCGCACGTCGCCAGACCACGGTACCGCGTTCGACATAGCCGGGAGCGGGCGCGCCGATCCGGCGTCGATGCGGGCGGCGCTGGAGGCCGCCGTCCGATTCGCCCGACGCGCTTTGACGTCCCCCGAAAAGTCCAGTAGATTGGCGGACGAATGAAGGCAGCCACCCCTGCCCACGGCTCCGCCCCCGGCGACCGGGTCTCGTGATCAAGCTCATCGACGTCTACAAGGAGTACCCGCGCTCCGGGCTCGCCCTGAAGAATGTCTCGTTCCACCTCAGGAAGGGCGAGTTCGCGTTTCTCATCGGCCCGTCGGGTGCCGGCAAGACGACCATCCTGCGACTCATTCACATGGCCGAGGGTCCCAGCGACGGCGAGGTCCGCGTCTCCGGCTACTCCTCGATGCGGATGAAGCGCCGTGACATCCCGAGGCTCAGGCGTCGGGTCGGTATGGTGTTCCAGACCTTCCGCCTGCTGCGCGACCGGACGGCGGCCGAGAACCTTGCCTTCGCCCTCGAAGTCACCGGCGCCCGGCGCAGCGAGATCAAGGGCAAGGTGCAGCGGCTGCTGGCGCAGGTCGGACTGGCCCCCCGCGCCGGCGCTTTCCCGGACGAGCTATCCGGTGGCGAGCAGCAGCGGATCGCTCTCGCCCGCGCCCTGATCCACGACCCGGTCGTCCTGCTAGCCGACGAACCGACCGGCAACCTGGACGAGCGTGCCTCGCGTGGCATCTTCGACCTGACGCGGGATATCAACTCGGCCGGCACGGCCGTGCTCATGGCGACCCATAACCTGGATCTCGTGCGTCGCTACCCCCAGTACCGCGTGATCGAGCTCGCCGATGGAGCGGTCGTTTACGACTCGGCGGGTGAGGTGGGCAAGGCCGATGGCGAATCATAGCGTACGCGAGGCGATCGCCGCGTTTCGGCGCGCGCCCGGTCTTGCAGTCCTGTCGGCGATGAGTATCGGGTTGAGCCTGTTCGTGCTCGGGACCTTCGCGCTCGTCACATACAACGTCGAGGTCACGCTGCGAACGATCGAGCGGCGCGTCGAGGTCGTCGCCTATCTCAGGGAAAACGTCTCGGCAGAGCAGCTGGAGGTCCTACAAAACGACGTCGGATCTTTCCCCGAGGTCGAGACCGTCATCCACGTGTCGAAGTTCGAGGCGATGCGGAACGCCATGCAGCAACTGGAAGAGTTCCGCGAAGTGTTCACCGATCTGGAGGTGAACCCACTTCCCGCTTCGCTCGAAGTCCAGCTGCGACCAGACTACCGCGACCCCGAGTCGGTCCAGCGCGTCGCCGAACTCATCGCGCTTTACCCATTCGTCGAGGATGTACAGTATGGCCGCGAGTGGGTGGAGAAGATCTATCAGCTGCGGCGACTGGGCGGCGCCGTGGCCGCCATCCTGGGAATCGCCTTCGCCGTCGTCGCCATCCTGATCATTGGCACGACCGTACGCATGGCCGTACTGGCCCGCCGCGAGGAGATCGTCATCATGCAACTGGTCGGCGCCACCGATGGCTTCATTCGCCGGCCGTTCCTGCTCGAGGGATTCATAACCGGCCTGGCCGGCGGCACACTGGCCTTGATCCTCACCTACGGGGCATACTTGGCGGTCAACAGCTCTCTGCTCGACCTGGAATGGTTGCCGCCGCTCTGGGCGGCCCTGGGGTTGCTGGCCGGAGGCTTCCTGGGTCTGGCGGCCAGCGACACGGCTCTGAGAAGGCACATGATCACGTATGCGTGACCTGGCACCTGGGCTGCTGCGCGCTGCCGCGCCCGCGACGCTGGCCCTGTTCGTCCTGGCAGGCCCGGTTCTGAGCCAGGAAGATCCCATCGCACCGTTGGAAGAGCAGATCCGCCTGAGCCGCCAGCAGCTGGCAGCGATCCGGGATGAGCAGCGTCGCCTGCGCAACGAGATGGACGTCCTCTCGGCCCAGATCCACGACGTGAGTGCCGAACTGGAGAACCTCGGCCAACAAGCCAGGAACCAGGAAGCGCTGTTGCGGGAGATGGACCACCAGCTGGCGCTTCGCGATCAGCAGGTTTGGGAGACTACCGCCGATCTATTGCGAACGAGGGACCAGCTGGCGGAAAAGGAGGTCCTCTTCGCACGTCGTGCCCGCGACCTGTACGTGCGGGGGCCGCTGGCAAACTGGCAGGTCCTGCTGGCGGCGGAGAACTTCGCCGATCTCATCAACCGTTACCAGTACCTCTATCTCGTTGCACTGCACGACCGACTGCTGGTAAAGCAGATCGAGGATCTCAAGGGCCTGCTGGAAGAGCAATACGACATGCTGCGGCGCGAGGTCGATGGGCTCCGCGAGTTACGCTCCGAGAAGGTCCGCGAGATCCAGGACCTCTACTATTTGGAGCAGGAGCGCGGCCGCCGTCTGCGGACCGTACGAGGGCAACAGGCGACTACGGCGCGTCAGCTCGAGGAGCTGCAGCTGGCCGAGAACGAGCTTACCAGCCTGGTCGACCGCCTGGAACGCGAGCGTGAGGCCGCCGAGGCGCTGGCCGCCGCTTCGCCGACGGCGAGCACCCTCGCAGCGGAGGACCGAGGCACGCTCAGCTGGCCCGTTCAGGGCCGGGTCATCTACGGTTTCGGACAGCAGAGGAACAGAGACGGCACGGTGATCATCCGCCAGGGCATGGGGATCGCCGCCGAGGAGCACACCGAGGTCAAAGCGGTTGCCACCGGTACGGTCGCGTTCGCTCAGCCCTACCTGAGTTATGGGCCCTCGGTGATCCTCAGCCACGGCGGCGGTTATTACACGGTCTATCTGTATCTGTCGGAGATCCTGGTGCGTGAAGGCGACCTGGTGGCGACGGGGCAGGTGTTGGGCCGCGTGGGAGGCGCTGATACGCCCGAGGGCCCCCACCTGGAGTTCCAGATTCGGGTCAACCGCGGCGCCGTAGACCCGCGTCCCTGGTTGAGGAGATCCGGTGGCTGAGCCGGGTTACCTGGCCGTCTTCGGTCACGAGGAGCTCCGCGAGCGCTTCGCCCGGGCGGCGGCGCTCGGCCGCTTACCGCAATCGCTGCTCCTCCATGGACCGCACGGAGTCGGCAAGCAGCGGCTGGCGCTCTGGACCGCCGCCGCCCTCAACTGCAGCGACGAAGGCGCTGGGCCCTGCGGCACGTGCCGCTCTTGCAGGCTGAGCGCTCGGCTGGAGCACCCGGACATCAACTGGTTCTTCCCGCTACCGCGCCCCAAGCGTGCCTCCGGCGCCCAGCAGCTACGCCAGAAGCTCGAGGACCTGCGGGCGGCCGCCCTCGAGGAGCGACGCGCCAATCCCCTCTACCTCGATGAGGAAGAGGGCGCTACCGGCATCTACGTCGGCGCCGTCCACACCATGCGCAGACTGGCCCAGAAGTCGCCCGCCATGGGGCCGGCCAAGGTACTGATCATCGGGCGCGCCGAAGCGCTCACCCCGGGCCTCGGGAGCCCCGAAGCCGCCAACGCTTTACTCAAGCTGCTGGAGGAGCCACC
>JASFTI010000041.1:0-15711 GCA_050053635.1 Gemmatimonadales bacterium | reverse complement strand
CCTGCAGCTCCGACTCGATCAGTCTCTCGCGTCGCTCGACGCTGACGACGCCCTTCACTTTGCGTACCGCCTTGGTGACCCTTGTGAGGTGCGTCAAGTTCTCGATCTCGACGACGAACTCACCACGCATGCCGCCTTCCACGGCCTCCGTAACGGCGCTCTGGATATTCGTACCAGTGTTGCTGATCGCCTTAGCGATATCGGAAAGCAGGCCGCGCCGATCGGTCCCTTCAATACGAAGGCGGACGAAGTACAGATGCGCCTTGTCGGTTCGCCAGTCGATCTCGATTCGTCGCTCGGGGTGCTCACTGAACTTGAGAATGTTCGGGCAGTCGCAGCGGTGGATCGAGACCCCACGGCCGCGCGTGATGTAACCGATCACCTCGTCGCCCGGTACCGGTTGGCAGCACTGCGAATAGCGGACCGCTACGTTGTCGATGCCCTGGATCTTCACGCCGCGGGGCCCGCCGCGTATCTGCCCGACCAGACGGCCGATCCGCCCCGGCTTCTCCATCTCGCCGGGCATTTCCTGGTCGGGCCACAGCTGTCTCAAGACGGCGGAGAGGGCAACGTCGCCGCGGCCCAACGCTGCGTAAAGCCCATCGAGCTTGGCGAACCCGGCCTTCGAGCCCGCCTCGGTCAGCTCGGCCTCCGACGCCTTCTTGCGGCGCTTGCGCAGCTCGCGCTCCAGGAACTCCTTCCCGATCTTGACCGCCGTACTCTGCTCTTCCTGTCGGATCCACTGGCGGATCTTGTTACGGGCTCGGGCGGTGCGGACGAAGTTGAGCCAGTCGGGGGACGGGCTCTGCTTCGTATTGGTGATGATCTCGACCGTGTCGCCGCTGGTCAGCTCACGGGTCAGTGGAGCGATACGCCCGTTGACCCGTGCACCGGCGCAGTGGTATCCGACCTCGGTGTGCACCGCGAAGGCGAAATCGATGGGCGTGGCACCCTTCGGCAACTGTTTGACATCGCCGGCGGGCGTGAAGACGAAGATCTCGTCCTGGTACAGATCGATGCGCAGGAACTCGAGGAACTCCTCCGGCTCTCTGGTCTCCTGCTGCCACTCGAGGACCTGCCGGAACCAGGCAAGCTTCTCGTCGACCTCATCGGGCGCGCCCTTGTAACCTTCTTTGTAACGCCAGTGGGCGGCGATCCCGAACTCGGCGGTGCGGTGCATATCGTGGGTACGGATCTGGATTTCGTACAGTCTGCCACCCGGTCCGAAGATCGTCGTATGAAGTGACCGGTACATGTTCGACTTCGGCGTGGCGATATAGTCGTGAAAGCGCTCGGTAAGAGGTGTCCACTTGTTGTGGATCGCGCCGAGCGCGTGATAACAGTCCTTGATGCTCTCGGCGATGACTCGGATCGCCATTAGGTCGTAGATCTCGTCGTACGGCTTACCCCGCTTGCGCATCTTGTTGTAGATCGACCACAGATGCTTCGGACGTCCGACGACCTCGCAATTGATGCCGGCTTCCTCGAGCTCATCGGCCAGCGGCTCGGCGAGCTGGCGGATCCACGCCTCGCGCTGCTTGCGCCGCTCCTGCACCTTCTTGGCTAACTGCTTGTACGCCTGAGGCTCCAGATACTTGAAGGCGAGATCCTCGAGCTCCCACTTCACCCTTGCCATCCCGAGCCGGTGGGCGAGCGGCGCATATATGTCGCGCGTCTCCCGCGCGATACGACGCTGCGTGCCCGGCTGCAACGCCTCGAGCGTCCGCATGTTGTGCAACCGATCGGCAAGCTTGACGATGATGACCCGTGCATCGCGGGCCATCGAGAGGAGCAGCTTGCGGAAGTTCTCCGCCTGCTGTTCGGTGCTCGAGCTGAACTCGACGCGGCCGATCTTGGTGAGTCCGTCGACGATCGTGGCGATCTCGTGCCCGAACAGTTGCTCGATCTGTTGGGCCGGCGTGTCGGTATCTTCGACGACGTCATGCAGGAAGGCGGCGCAGATCGACGCAGTATCGAGGTAGAGGTCGGCCAGGATCTTGCCGACCTCGACGCAGTGGCTGATGTAGTCCTCGCCCGACTTGCGCTTCTGACCGCGGTGCGCGCGCTGACTGTACTCGAAGGCCCTGGCCAGCAGTTCGACGTCGAGGCGTTCCCGGGTCTCGGCGATGGCGTCGACGAAATCGGGCGGCAGCAGAGGGCCGTCAGCGGACGGCGCGCTGCCGGTGCTGGGCCGCTCGACCATGTCAGTGGTGCGTTCCGACGCCATATCGATCTCGGTTCCCACGAGTTGCGGGGATGCGCGTTTGAAGAAGGGCACACCCCACCTCTAACTCCTACACAGAAGTGGGGAGCCAGTTTCTGCCTCCGCGAGGCCTACACATTGTAGAATCGCTAGATTTAGGCCGGGCCGCAAGTTACACCGGCCAGCGGGGCACGGAAGCGGAGGGCTCGGAACCGTTGGCGAGCCAGCCGTCCTAGCGGTCGAGCGGCGGAATATGGCCCAGATCGAGGAAGCTGGCGTAGCGCCCGTTGCCCACGATGACGTGGTCGCGGACCGGTATTCCGAGGACGCGGCCGGCCTCGACTAGCTGCCGGGTCACCTCGCGGTCGGCCGGCGAAGGGCTGGGGTCGCCGCTGGGGTGGTTGTGGACCAGGATCACAGCCGCCGCCGCCTCGGTCAGCGCCGGCGCGAAGACCTCGCGCGGGTGAACCACGGAGGCGTCGAGGATGCCCCGCGTCACCATGACCTCGCGCACCACGGCGTTCTGCGTGTTGAGCAGTAGTACATGGAACTCTTCCTGGCGCAGATCGCGAAGCCGGAGCTCGAAGCGGCGGTAGACGTCGCGCGGCGCTGTGACCCGGTCATCCTGCTGGCGCACTTCCTCGGCGGCCCGCCGCCCCAGCTCGAGCGCCGCCAAGATGGCCGTCGCCCGTGCCTGCCCGATCCCGGGCACCGCCATGAGCTGCGAGCCCGACGCGCCGCCCAGACGGCGCAGCGAGCGCCCGAAATGCTCGTAGAGCCCCTCCGCCACCTCGAGCGCGCTCCGCCCACCCGACCCACTCGACGCCAGGATGGCCAGCAGCTCGGCCGTGCGCAGCGCCCCCGGCCCCAGCGCCGTGAAGCGCTCCCGCGGCCGCTCGTTGGACGGCCACTCCTTTATCGCCGGGGCTCGCGAGTTCGATCCCATGCGGCTCCTTCCAGGTGTGAGTCGAGCCGGTCCGGGTCCAATCTGAAGAGGCGGATCAACAGATTCTCACATTGGGAGGGGCGAGGTCGAAGTTCGCTTCGGTGGAGAATTCTACAGCGGCGGGGCGCCCGGCCGCCCGTGGCACTTCTTGTACTTCTCCCCGGAGCCACAGGGACAGGGTTCGTTGCGCCCTATCTTTTCACCCGTAGAGACGGGCTTAGCCGGGGCCGGTCCCTCCCCCCGGTTGGTGACCAAGGTGCCCGGTTGCCGGGCCGCTGCCGGAACGCCTGCGGCCGCTGCAGCTGAATCGGAGACACCGGTGGGTGGACCGGCCTGGGCCGAGGCCGCCACGCCCGTGGGCGCGAAGGCGCCACGAGCGGCGGCGGCCGCCGCGCCCGGCGCGTAGCCCTCGTCCGTGGTATCGAGGGTGGGGCCGCTGACGCGCGTGATCCGCGGGGCGCGCATCGGCTGCGGCAGCATCATCTGGGCCTTGAACAGGCGATCTGCCAGGGTCGTGCGGACGTCCCCCATCAAGTCTACGAACATCTCGTAGGCTTCCTTCTTGTATTCGATGAGAGGATCCTTCTGACCCCAAGCGCGGAAGTAGATGCCGGCCTTTAGCTGGTCGAGGTCGTACAGGTGATCCTTCCACTTCTCGTCGACCGTGTAGAGGAAGATGTAGGAGAGGATGCGCTCTGATTCTTCGCCGAACTCTTCGACCTTCTTCTTGAACGCGGCATCGGCTTTCTCGACTACGTAGCCGGCAACCGCATCACGATCTTCCCACTCGAGCGCCGTGTCGAGCGAACTCTCGTCGGGCAGCTCAGGGCAATGCAAGAAGAACTCGAGCAGCAGCCGGTTCTTGAGTCCGGCCAGGTCCCATTTCTCCTCGTGCTCGGTCTCCGGCACGTATTCGTCGAAGCGGGTGAGTACCGCGTCGCGGATCATGTCCCAGACCTCACCCTTCAGGTCTTCGCCGCCCTCCAGAGCGAATAGTCGGAGATCGTATATCACCTCGCGCTGCTGGTTCATTACATCGTCGTACTCCAGCAGCCGTTTGCGGGCGTCGAAGTTCGTCAGCTCGACCCGCTTCTGGGCGCGCTCGATCGCCTTCGTCACCCACGGGTGCGTGATGACCTCGCCCTCCTCCGCGCCCAGCTTGTCCATGATCTTGGCCAGCCGCTCGGCCATGAACAGGCGCATCAGGTCGTCTTCGAGCGAGAGGAAGAAGAGCGACGAGCCCGCGTCACCCTGGCGTCCCGACCGACCACGCAACTGGCGGTCGATGCGTCGCGAGTCGTGCCGCTCGGTACCGAGGATCACGAGACCGCAGGGAGGATCGTCGTTGCAGCCGAATTCGTTGGCCAGCGCCTGGCCAAGATCGGCTTCCTCGCGGAAGTGGCCGAAGGACGGCTGCTGGGCTTCGATGGCGCAAACGCTACACTTCACGACACCGGGCGCCAGCTTGATGTCGGTGCCACGGCCCGCCATGTTGGTTGCGATCGTGACGGCGCCGGGTTGCCCGGCCTGTGTTACGATCTCCGCCTCACGCTCGTGGTACTTCGCGTTCAGCACGTTGTGCTTGATACCCCGGCGGCGGAGCATGCGGGACACGGTCTCGGAGGTGTCGACGCTGGTCGTGCCGACGAGGATCGGCAGGCCCCTGTTGTGCATCCGCTCGATCTCATCGAGCAGGGCAGAGTACTTCTCGCGCTTCGTCTTGTAGACGACATCGTCCTGGTCGATTCGGCGTACCGGTCGGTTCGTCGGGATGACCACAACCTCGAGACCGTAGATCTGGTGGAACTCGCCCTCTTCCGTCTCGGCGGTCCCCGTCATGCCGGCCAACTTATCGTACATGCGGAAGTAGTTCTGGATCGTGATGGTGGCGAGGGTCTGCGTCTCGCCCCTCACGGTCACCGCTTCCTTCGCCTCGACGGCCTGGTGCAGTCCATCGCTCCAGCGCCGCCCGGCCATCTTGCGGCCGGTGAACTCATCAACGATGATCACCTGGCCGTTCTCGACCACATAATCCGCATCGCGCTCGAACAGGGTGTGTGCCTTGAGCAGCTGGTGGATGATGTGGATTTTCTCCGACTTCTCGGCGTACTCGCGCTCCTCCACGGCTATCTTCTGCCGCTTCTCGTCTGTCGAGAGCGACTCGTCCTTCTCGATCTCGTGAAAGACCTGGGAAAGGTCGGGAACTACAAAAGCCTCGTGGTCCTGCGGCGATAGCGTGTCGAGCCCTTGATCCGTCAGGTGGACCTGGTGGCCCTTCTCATCCATCGAATAGAGAAGGTCCTCCTCCAACTCGTGCAGCCGCTTCTCCCGCATGTAGTCGGCTTCCACGCGCTGCATGATCTTGCGCACGCCGGGCTCCTGCAGCAGTTTCGCCAGCTTCTTGTTCTTCGGCATGCCGCGATGTGCGAGGAGTACCTTTTCGCCCAGTTGGTACCACCCTTCCTGATCGCCCTCTTCACCTTCCGCCTGCTCGAGCAGCGCCTCCGCTTCGGCGAGCAAGCCGTTTACCAAGCGAGCCTGTTTGCGTGCGAGATTCGAGACCTGTGCATTGAACTCGCCATAGCGTTTGTTGTCTTCCCGTCCGACCGGGCCGCTGATGATGAGGGGCGTGCGGGCCTCATCGATCAGCACCGAGTCCACCTCATCGATGATCGCGTAGTTGTGTGCCCGCTGGACGCGGTCGGCCAACCTGTGGACCATGTTGTCGCGGAGATAATCGAAGCCGAACTCGTTGTTGGTGCCGTAGGTGATATCGCACTCGTAGGCGTCGCGGCGCTCCGGGGTGCCCGGCTCGGTGGCGTCGAGACAGCCCACGGTCAGGCCGAGATACTCGAACACCGTTCCCATCCACTCCGAGTCGCGCTTCGCCAGGTAGTCGTTGACGGTGACGAGATGCGCGCCCCTCCCCGGTAGAGCGTTCAGATAGAGCGGCATGGTGGCGACGAGCGTCTTGCCTTCGCCGGTCGCCATCTCGGCTATCTTGCCCTGGTGCAGGACGATACCGCCGATCAACTGCACGTCGTACGGCACCATGTCCCACTGCATGTCGTGACCGCGCACGACGATGTCCTTGCCCATCAGACGACGGCACGCCTCGCGCACGGTGGCGTATGCTTCGGGCAGCAACT
Source organism: Gemmatimonadales bacterium (assembly GCA_050053635.1). Classification (GTDB taxonomy): domain Bacteria; phylum Gemmatimonadota; class Gemmatimonadetes; order Palauibacterales; family KS3-K002. The sequence continues at coordinate 9,413 of JASFTI010000041.1, read as the reverse complement.
CATCGAGTACGTCCTGGATAGCGGCGAGCAGTTCGGGCTCGAGTTCACCGATCTGCATCGCCATGCGCTCGCGCTGGCTGGCGGACTCGGTCCGTCTCTTGGTCTCCCTGAGCTCGGCGATCTTCTCGTCGAGCTCGTGCGTGCGCTCGAAGATTATCTGGCGGAACTTTTCCGTCTGGGCCAGCAATTCCTCTTCGCTGAAGTCCTTGAGGCGATCCTCGTGCCGGTGGATCTGATCGACGATCGGCTGGATCTTACGGACGTCGCGTTCGAACTTGGTGCCGAGGAAGTTTGTGACTGCTTGCTTGATCATTCTTCGTCTGTTTGGTTCCGGTACAACGAGCGTCTTTCGATAATGTCGTAGACCGGGCCCGGTACCAGGTAGCGATAAGGTCGCCCGGACCTGACCCGCTCGCGCACATCGCTGGAGGAGATCGCGACGTGCGTTACCTCGACGGTGATGTAGCTCAGATCGATTTTCGCCTCGACCGCCGGCGCCTTGGCCCGCGACATGACGGCGATCCGGGCGCGTCGCGCTATCTCCTCCACCCGGTGCCAGCGGTGGATCTCGCCAAGTATATCCGCCCCGACCAGCAATACCAGGTCGGCACCCGGGTTCTCCGCCTGCAGCTCGGCGATCGTATCGACAGTGTAGGAGGGACCGGAGCGGCGGATCTCGCGGTCATCGGGCACGAATGCCTCGCTGGCCACCGTCGCCGCCTCGACCATCTCCAGACGCAGATCGCCGGGCGCCTCGACGTGGGCCTGCTTGAGCGGGTGATCCCCCACCGGGATGAACAGCAAGCGGTCGAGGCTCAAGGACGCCGCGGCGTCGTCGGCCACGATCAGGTGACCAACATGAGGCGGGTCGAACGAGCCACCGAAGATACCAAGCCTCATTCTACCGGAGAATTCCCGACGAGCTCTCTCGCTTCGGGGCTATCCGGGTAATCGCGAAGTAGCCGATCACGAGTCTGGTCGGCTTCGTCCGTGTACCCGAGCTTCACGTAGGCCTCGTAGAGCTTGAGCAGAGCCTCGGGCTCCACGGCCGAGCCCCGAAACGTCTCCAACATGTATTCGAGGTAGACGATGGCCGAGTCATAGGCCTTTCGTCTAAAATAATAGACGGCGTTCAAATAGTTCTTACGCGCGATCTTGTTCGTGAGTTCCTCGACCCGCTGGACGGCCAATTCGGCGTAGGGGCTATCCGGATAGAGCAGCGCGACGGCGCGACATTCGTTGATCGCCTGCTCGGTGAACTCCTGGTCGAGCTCGGGGCGCGGTGAGAGCTCGTAGTAGGACTCACAAGCCCGGTAGCGGGCCAGGTCGGCGAGCCGGCCGGCCGGCCGGTCCTGCGCCAGCCGCAGGAACTCGGATGCGGCAGTCAAGTACTGTCTCTGATTGAAATACGCTTCGCCGGTGAGCAACTGAGCGCTATCGACTCTCGCGGCGCTGGGATCCGCGAAGACGTAGCGCTGCATCGCCTCGATAGCACCCTTCCAATCCCGATTCTCGAACTTCTGCAGCCCGATACGGTAGAGCTCGTCGGCTGGCAGGCCGGGTGGCAGCTCTTTCGGACATCCCAGAACCACCAGCCCCGCCAGCAGCAAAAGCGATAGATGACCCAGGTGCCTCACCCCTGCTCCTCCTCCACACTTCTGTAGCGGATGCTGCGTATTCGGTCCTCCGCCTGTCGGACCTTGCGCCCGACCCGGTTCGGGTTCAGGTCGAGCACCTGCTGATACGATCGCACCGCATCGTCGAACTCGCCGAGCGAGAAGAGGATCTCGCCTTTCTCGAACCAGGCGTCATCGAGCAGCGTCTGTGGCGCACCCAGGTCGATGACCTCCTGGAAGCCGGCCAGCGCCTCCGTCGGTCTGCCGGCCAAGCGATCCTTCTCCGCCAGCCGGAAGGCGCACTGGCCGGCGTGCCAGCGCGAGTCGCGCCTCGCTTGGCCGCTGGGGCGCGTGGTGAGAAAGGCCCTGAAGTGCTCGAGCGCCCGGCCGCACTCCTGCAACTCGTAGTATATACGGCCCAGCTCGTAATCGACCGTCGGCTCGACGCTGTCCGGCTCGACCGCCAGGGCGGCGAGATACAGGGGCAGAGCGTTGGTATATTCACCGAGCTCGTAGTAGTAGCGGGCGAAGGGCAGCGCCAGCTCGTCCGGTACGGCGCCGGGCCGTACCGTCTCCAGCTGCTCGAGTGCGCGAGCAAACCGTGCCCTGTCGTCACCTTCGAGCGCCCGCCTCGCCATCGCCAGGTAGTCGGCGACCGCCTGGTCGACGAAAGACGAATCGACGGCGAGCAGGCGCGAGTAATAGTCGTTCGTCTCGCGGAGGCGATCGAGATGCGCATAGCCATGCGCGAGGCGCGAGAGGATCTCGGGCTGTTCGCCACGCTGGCGCAGCGCGACCTGGTACTCGGCCATCGCGTCCTCGGCGCGTCCCGCACCCAGAAGCCGGTCACCCAGCGCCAGATGGTCGCGAACGTCGCCGCGGCAACCCGCGGTCGCGGACCAGGCCAGGGCAGCTACTGCGATGAATTGGACCGGAGGTCTCAGCCCGCTCCCTCCTCGCCGGCCACCGGGGTGCGAGGCATATTTAGGAACGCTCGGGCCTTGGGATGATCGGGAACCTGCCTGAGGCAGGTTCGCCACTCTGCAGCCGCGGAGTCGTACTGGCCGGCTCGGTAGTACACCAAACCGAGGGCGACACGGGCCTCCACGTATTCGGGGTTCTCGCTCAGAACGCCGTTCAGCTCATGCACGGCGCCCCTGAGATCTCCCCGCTCCATGAGGGCACGAGCCAGTTTGGTGCGGATGTCGAGGAAGTCCGGCCTCAGGTTCGTAGCACTCTGGTACTGCTCCACTGCCTCCTTATAGGAGCCAAGGTCGGCGTACAGATCGCCGAGCTCCATGTGCAAGTTCGAAAGGCGCGCCGACACCGAGCGGGAGAATGGCCGGCCGGCGGAATGGTCGCTATCCCACGCGAGTCTGAAGGCTTCCCGCGCCTCTTCGTATCGGCCCAGGTCATTCAGCGTGATCGCCCGATTCAGGTGGGCTTCCACATAGGAAGGGTTGAGGGCGAGCGCGCGGTCGAACTCCTCGAGCGCTGCCTCCGGCTGTCCCGCCAGGCCGAGCGCCAGGCCCAGCAGATGGCGGACGTCGGCGTAGCCCGGCTCTCGGTCGGCGGCCTCTCGGAGAGCCGAGATGGCGCCGACGTAGTCGTTCTGCGCCAGGCATTCCTTACCCTTGGCGATGATCTGGTCCGTATTCATCGAGCCGAAACCTACTTTTTGTCAGCCGCTCGGGCAAGCGAACGGCGGCGGCGGCGGCGAAAGATGCGGCGCCAGAGGCCGTACTTGAGGATGCAGCGGAAAGCCGAGACGCCGTCTTTCCAGTTGATCTTCTTACCCTCGGCGTAGGTCCGGCCGCTGTAGGAGATCCCCACCTCGTAGATCCGCCAACCGCCCAGGGCGAGCTTGGCCGTCATCTCGGGCTCGAGGCCGAAGCGGTTCTCCTCGATCTCCAGGCCCTCCAACACCTCCCGGCGGAACATCTTGTAACATGTCTCCATGTCGGTCAGGTTGAGGTTCGTCATCATGTTGGAGACCAGGGTGAGAAGCTTGTTGCCGACGTAGTGCCAGAAGTAGAGGACACGATGCGGCCCTTCGCCGGTGAACCGGGAGCCGTATACGGCATCGGCCTTACCCTGCTCGATCGGCTCGAGCAACCTCGGGTACTCTCTGGGGTCGTACTCCAGGTCGGCGTCCTGGATGATCGCAGCCTCCCCGCTGGCCTTGGCCAGACCGGCGCGTATCGCCGCGCCTTTGCCCTGATTCTTCGGTTGCAGCACGAGCTGATCGATCAGACCCTCGTCCCGTAATCGCTCAAGAATGTCGCGGGTTCCATCCGCCGAGCAGTCGTCGACACAGATGATCTCCACCTCGAGGGAGACCTCGCTCACCCGTCGAACGACTTCCTCTATCGTCTCTCGCTCGTTGTATATGGGTATAAGAACCGAGAGTTTCACTGGATTTCGCCCGTCTCAGCCGCCGGAGGGTCGCTCAACGACTCCGGAGAAGTATTCGATCGTTCTCTTCAGGCCTTCCCGCACTTCGATCTTCGGCTCCCAACCGAGCAGCTCGCGCGCCAACGAGATGTCCGGCTGCCTGACCTTGGGATCGTCTTCGGGTAGCGGCTCGTACACCACGCCGGCTGGAGAACCGGTAAGCTCGACCACGAGCTCGGCAAGCTGCGAGACCGTGAACTCGGTCGGATTGCCGACGTTCACAGGGTCCGAATAGTCGGCGTTGAAGAGCCGGAAGATCCCCTCGATCAGGTCGTCGACGTAGCAGAACGAGCGGGTCTGCGAGCCATCACCATAGACGGTGAGCGACTCGCCCTGGAGCGCCTGGACGATGAAGTTGGAAACGACCCGACCGTCGTGCCTACGCATGCGGGGGCCATAGGTGTTGAAGATACGGACGACCCGTGTATCGACACCGTGATAGCGGTGGTAGGCCATGGTGAGAGCTTCGGCGAAGCGTTTCGCTTCGTCGTAGACCCCCCGCGGCCCCACCGGATTAACGTTACCCCAATAGGACTCCGGCTGGGGATGAATGGCTGGGTCGCCATAGACCTCGGAAGTCGAGGCGAGCAGGAAACGCGCAGCCTTCGCCTTGGCCAGGCCCAGCGCCTTGTGGGTGCCCAGCGAGCCGACCTTCAGAGTCTGGATCGGCAGGTTAAGATAGTCGATGGGGCTGGCCGGCGACGCGAAGTGGAGGACCCCGTCCAGGTCACCCGCCACGTAAATGAAATCGGTCACATCATAGCGATAGAAGGAGAACCGTTCGTTCTCCAGCAGGTGGCTGATGTTGTCGGGCGATCCGGTGATGAAGTTGTCGAGTCCAACGACGTCATGCGCTTCGCTGAGGAAGCGTTCGGCGAGATGGGAACCGAGGAAGCCAGCCACACCGGTGATCAAGACCCTCACGTTACCGCCTCCCGTCCAAGCGGGTAGTACTTGAAACCCAGTTCCTTCATCTTCGACGACTCGTACAGATTACGGGCGTCGAAGACCACGGGCGTCTTCAAGGCGTCGCGGATTCGCGGCATGTTGGGATTACGATAGTCGAGCCAATCGGTGACGACGACGAGCGCATCGGCGCCCTTCAGCGCATCGTACTCGCGCTCGCAATAAACGATGCGGTCGCCGAAGATCCGGCGCGCATTGTCCAGCGCGGCGGGGTCGTGGCCGCGAACCACGGCGCCTCGCTCCAGCAACCCATCGATCAGGACGATCGACGGCGACTCCCTCATGTCGTCTGTACCTGCCTTGAAGGCGAGGCCCCAGACGGCGATCGTCCGTCCGCTCAGGTCGTCTCCGAAGCGGTCGACGACCTTCTGGAGGAAGAGACGCTTCTGTGACTCGTTCACCTGCTCGACGGCGCTCAGAATCTTGAAATCGTAGCCGTAGTCCTGCGCCGTGCGCATGAGCGCCTTCACGTCCTTGGGGAAGCAAGAGCCACCATAGCCGGGTCCCGGGAAGAGGAACTTGGGACCGATCCGCTGATCCGAGCCCACGCCGCGCCGGACCAGCGAGACGTCGGCGCCGGTGAGTTCGCACATTCGTGCCATCTCGTTCATGAAGCTGATCCGGGTGGCCAGCATGGCGTTGGCGGCGTACTTGGTCAGCTCGGCGCTGGTGATGTCCATGAAGATGATCGGATTGCCCGTGCGGACGAACGGCTCGTACAGCTCGGCCAGCGCATCGCGTGCGGCTGGCGAATCGATACCGAGCACAACCCTGTCCGGCCGCATGAAGTCGTCCAGGGCGGCCCCTTCCTTGAGGAATTCCGGGTTAGAGCAGATGTGGACGGGGTGGGTAGTTCGCTTCTCGATCTCGGCACGGACCTGGGCCGCGGTTCCCACCGGTACGGTGCTCTTGGTCACGACGACCTTCTCTTCGTTCATGCTGTCGCCGATCACCCTGGCCACATCGAGCACATGCCGCAGATCTGCCGAGCCGTCCTCGTCCGGCGGTGTCCCGACGGCGACGAAGATAACCCGCGATTCGGTGGTGACCCGCGAGATGTCAGTGGTGAATTTCAGGCGGCCATTGGCGATGTTCCTTCCGACGAGCGGCTCGAGGCCCGGCTCGTAGATGGGAATACTGCCGCGGTTCAGCGCTTCGACCTTCTCGGCGTCCACGTCGCCGCAGATGACGTCGTTACCCGTTTCGGCGAAGCAGGCGCCCGCGACGAGTCCGACGTACCCGGTCCCTATGACTCCTACGCGCATATCGTTCTCGGATGATGATGGTGAACCGATGTCAGGGGCGGTCCGGAAGGGCTACCTATTATATCCGAACCCGGCTCGAGGCCGCAACGGCGATGAGCCCGGCGTCCGGTAACGCAACACCGTACCCTGGAACCAGCGTAGACCACGCACGAACCGGCGTATCCAGCCACCCGGCCCGCTACCCCGTTCCCCAGCCTCTACCCTCCCCCCGTGCCCCAGCACCCAGCGAGCGAAATCGAGCCTGCGGCGCAGGCCGCGGCGCAGGGCCAGCTCCATCACCAGCGAGCTGGGCAGGAGCCGGAAACCGGCACCCGTGTACCCGAGCCGCAACGCCAGGGGGACCCCCAGCCGTCGCGGCACGGTGAGGTGTCTGACATCCACCTCCAGGCCGAAGAGCTCGGCGGCGGTCGTCATCGCGTGCCGCAGGTGCCTATCCCGCCCTTGGGCTCGGGCCAGCTCGCTCGCTTTCGCCTTCTGCCGCTCACCCACGCTGGCGAGCTGGACCGCGAGGTCGAGATATAGCGAGAGAGTCCGGTGGTTGTGCAGGACCGAGTGGGCCGCTGTCAGGTAGAGCTCGACGGCTGGCGGCAGCAAAGCCCAGCCGCTGCCCCCGACCTGCCCAGATTCCACCGGTTCTCGCACATGCCCGACGACTACATCGTAGCCGCCGCCGTCAACGGTCACCTCATGCCAGGCCGGATGGAGATCTACCGTCTCCTCATCACCGCCCTCAGCGATACGCCCGTAGGTCAGCGGATAGCAGGCGGAGAGTCGTCCACCACCGCCCCAGTGCTCAAAACCGGCCGCCCGCAGCACCTCCTCGGCACCGGGCAGCTCGCCCGGCACGACCAGCAGGTCTACGTCGCCCGTCTCCCGGACAGCGCGAGCCGGGTAGTGGCGGGCGAGTGCGAGTCCCTTGAACAAGACGGGCCTCACGCCGGCCGCCTCGAAGGCCAGCCCAAGCTCTCGCAAGACGAGCTCCTGCGCCTCGTTCCTCCGCTCGTTCTCGAGCCGAGCCGCCGCCAGTACCGCCCAACTCTCATCCGGTACCTCCACGCCCTCGGTGGAGCAGGCCTCGCCGAGCGCTGGCGCCAACCGCTCGGCCAATGCGGCCCCTGTCGCTCGCACCCAACGCGCGGCGGTCCAGTCGCACCGCAGCTCTCCCGCGCCGAAGTACCGCCGGCCCAAGACGGCCAACGCCGGCTCGAGCCACCCCAGCCCACGGCGCCCGCGCCCCGCCATCGCTAGCGCCCCGCGCACCAGGCCAGCAGATCGCTCAGCGACTGCTCGATCGGAATCTCGGGAGCCCAACCGGTGGCCGCGGCGAGACGCTCGTTACTACCGACGACCACGGGTGCGTCAGACGGGCGTGCCCTGCACGCATCGGTCTCGACCGTCACCTCCACCCCGGCGGCGCGGGCCAGCATCTCGAGCAGCTCGCCGACGGCGTAGGCGCGACCGCTGCACACGTTGTAGACACCGCCGGGCTGTCCAGCCTCGGTGAGAGCGATATAGGCCTCGACGACATCTCTTACATCGGTGAAATCGCGGCGAACCGTCGGATCGCCCACCTTCACACTACCCACACCTCCCGCGTCGCGGACGCTTTGGACCTGGGCGGCGAGCTGCGGGGCGACGAAGGTGGAGCGTTGGCCGGGTCCCGTGTGGTTGAAGCTTCGTGTGACCACAACGGCCAGCCCGTGAGAGCGCTGGAACTGCCTCCCAAACATCTCCTGGGCCACCTTGGAGACGCCGTAAGGGTTGAGCGGCTCCAAAGGGTGCTCCTCTTTGAGTGGTTGGAAGCGGGCCGCCGCAGCACCGTACACGTGCCCCGAGCCCGAGATCAGAACCGGCGGGGCGTAGCCTGACTCGCGACTCATCCTCGCCAGCTCGTCCAGCAGGAAGAGCGAGCCGATAGCGTTGACCCGCATCGGCGAGATCGGATCGCTGAGCGAATCGGCGGGGGACGAAAGACCGGCGAGGTGGAAGATGCAGTCGGCCTCGCAGGTGCGGGCGACGCTACGGACGGATTCCTCTTGTTCGAGCTCGAGCGTCACCCAGCGTACGCGCGCCGCCTCGGCCGCGGAAAGAGTCGTGAGCTTTGGCTCGCCCCCCTGAACGGCGCCGATCACTCGTTCGCCTCTTTCCAGCAAGGCCGCCACCAGGTGTTGCCCGACGAATCCGTCCGCACCGGTGACGAGGTTCAGCGTCACGACGATTCCTGCTCCCCCGGCAAAGCGCTGAGGCGCTCGAGATCGGCCTCGACCATCATTCGAACGAGCTGCTCGAAATCGACCGCAGGCTCCCAGCCCAAGACCTCACGCGCCTTTGTCGGTTCGGCGACCAGGGTATCGACCTCCGCCGGTCGCAGCAGCCGGTCATCCTGAACGACGTGCTTCTTCCAATCGAGGCCCAGGTGACCGAAGGCGAGCTCCACAAGCTCACGAACACTGTGCTGAACACCGGTACCGACAACGAAGTCGCTCGGCTCGTCTTGCTGCAACATCCGCCACATCGCCTCAACGTAGTCGCCGGCGAAGCCCCAATCGCGCTTCGCGTCGAGGTTCCCGAGCCGCAATCCCGTCGCGCGGCCGAGCTTGATTCGTGCCGCCGCGTCCGTGACCTTGCGGGTGACGAACTCGAGGCCGCGACGCGGCGACTCGTGGTTGAACAGAATCCCGCTGACAGCGAAGAGGCCGTAGCTCTCGCGGTAGTTCACGGTGATCCAGTGGCCGTAGACCTTGGCCACCCCGTAAGGCGAACGTGGGTAGAACGGTGTCCGCTCGCTCTGCGGCGTCTCTCTCACCTTGCCGAACATCTCGGAGCTCGAGGCCTGATAGAAGCGCGCCTCGGGGCTCACGTGCCTGACGGCTTCCAGCACACGCATGACCCCGAGACCGGTCGCTTCGCCGGTCAGCACCGGTTGACTCCACGATGCCGGCACGAAGCTTTGGGCGGCCAGATTATAGACCTCGTCCGGTCTCACTTCCTCGAACGCGGTCAGCAGCGAGTTCTGATCGAGCAGGTCGCCCGAGAGAATGGTGATCCGGTCCTCGATGTGCTCGACCCGTTCGAGGCTCACCGTCGACGAGCGCCGCACGAGGCCGAACAC
>JASFTI010000040.1:0-15935 GCA_050053635.1 Gemmatimonadales bacterium | reverse complement strand
CGACACAGTTGGCGTGGAACGTGTCGGCCTGGCTGCCCCTTGCACTGGTCTACCTCCTGCTCGCCGCACCGTTCGCGGTAGGAGCGTGTGTCGTTCTACTGGCGCTGACGCTCGAGCCGGACCGCGTCGGCGCGCTCTACGGTGCGAGCTTTCTGGGCGCAGGTCTCGGGGTGGGCCTGGCGCTGGCGGTGCTCTGGGTCGCCCTACCGGAGCGGGCCGTGGCCGCGCCCGCTATGGCGGCATCGTTGGGCGCGGCCGCCGTCGTCCCGCTGGCGGCGCGCCGGAGACTCACGGGGGTTGTAGCGGTGGCCGGCCTCGCCCTCTCCATGGCGGCATTGGCGCGGCCCTTCTGGCGCATCGAGGTGACTCCCTACAAGGGGCTCCCGCAGGTCGAGGCGTTCCCGGACGCGCGGCGCGTGGCCGAGCGGGGGAGCCCGCTGGGCTGGGTCGTGGCGGTGGAAGCCTCGGCGTTCCGGCACGCCCCGGGACTGTCGCTCCTCTATCGCGGTGCTTTCCCCAGGCAGACGGCGCTGTTCGTGGACGGGCAGACCGCGGGTGCGGTGAGCGACTGGGACGAGAGGGATGCAGCGACGGCTATCGTGGACTGGCTGCCGTCGGCGGCGCCCTACGCGCTAGGCGGGCGCGAGCACGTTCTGGTGATTGGCGCGGGTGGTGGGACGGAGATCTGGAACGCTTTGACCCACGGTGCGGCTGCGGTAACCGCGGTGGAGTTGCATCCCGAGTTGGTGAAGCTGTCGGGGTGGAGGGATGAGGATCGGTCGCGTATCGATGAGGCGCGGGTCGTGACGGTGACAGGCGATGCGCGGAGTTACGTGGCGCGCTCCCGGGACGAGTTCGACCTCATAACGCTCAGCGCCGGCGTTGCATTCGGGACGTCGGCGGCTGGCGTTCACGCGCTCAATGAAGATTTCCTCCACACGGTTGAAGCGTACGTCGGCTACCTGGAGCATTTGAGCGACGATGGCGTGCTGGCGGTCACCCGTTGGCTCATGGTTCCCCCGCGTGAGAGCGTACGCGCCATCCTCACAGCTGGCGAAGCGTTGAACCGGGTCGCGCCCGAGAACCTGATCGACAAGCTGATCGTCGTGCACAGCTGGGCAACGACCACCGTGCTGGTGAAGCCGTCGGGCTTCGGAGCCGAAGAGGTGCAGGCGCTTGCGCGCTGGGCCCGGCAACGACGGTTCGATCTCGACTGGTACCCGGGCAGCGAGGGTCCCGAGACGGGCTTCAACGTGCTGGATGAGCCGGTACTCTACCGCGCCGCCGCGGCGGTCGTCGGCGGTGCGGAGAGCGCTGGGCGTTTCGCCGCCGACTACGCGTTTCGCGTCGCCCCCGTCGATGACGCCCGACCGTATCCCCACCACTTCCTGCGAGCGCGGTCGCTGGCGGCGTTTCTGGGCAGCGACCGGGGTTCCTGGCTCGCTTTCGCCGAATGGGGTTATGTGGCGCTGACCGCGACTCTCGTGCAGAGCGTGATCCTGGCCGGGCTGTTGATGTTTCTTCCGGTGCTGGCTCGCGCGCGAACCACGGTGACGCGGAGCTGGCTGCGGCTGGTCGGCTACTTTCTGGCGATCGGCTTCGCCTACCTGGCGGCGGAGGTGGCCGCCATCCAGCAGCTGAATCTATTGCTCGGTCATCCGGTCTACGCGGTCGCTGCTGTGTTGGTCGCCTTCCTCATCTGTTCGGGGTTGGGCAGCGCCTGGTCGGATGGCCGGCCAGGCGGCCATAGCTGGGTCGCTGGGCTGGTCCTGGCAGGGATGTTGGTTTGCTACGCGGCGCTACTTCTGGGGCTCGTCCACCTGCTGGGTTCCGCGCCGCTGATGGTGCGGGCGCTGGTAGCGCTGCTCGTTCTTGCGCCGCTCGCCTTTGTGATGGGATTACCGTTCCCGCTGGGGCTGCGTTTGCTTGTCGGGGGTCGGGCGGAGGGTGTCGCCTGGGCGTGGGCGGCGAACGGATTCGCTTCGGTGGTGGCGACGCCGCTCGCCGCATTGATCGCGCTCGAGGCGGGGTCCAACTCGTTGTTCTTGTTCGCAGCGACCGCTTACGCCGGCGCGGCGCTACTGGGCCGCGCCGGCGAAGGGCAGGCGAGTGCGGTCGGGGCCTAGGGCCAGATGCCGCGTTCCAGGGTCACGCGGGCGACGCGCTCGATGGCGACCACGTAGGCGGTAGTCCGCAGATCCACCGGTTCCAGGGCGTCGTCTTTGGCCCCGTGTCTCTTACGCTCGGCCTGCAATGTATCGAGCGAGGAGTTTATCTCTTGCTGTTTGGCGAGCACTCCGTCGGTTGCACGCTCCATCTTGACATGCAACTTGAGGTTGACGTCGTCCTCGTCCCAGTGCTGGTACTCGTTGTTCTGGACCCACTCGAAGTAGCTAACCGTCACACCGCCGGCGTTGGCCAGGATGTCCGGCAGCACGGGGATCCCGCGTTCGAATAGGATCTTGTCGGCGGCCGGTGTCGTGGGTCCGTTCGCCGCCTCGGCGATCAACCGCGTCTGAACGTTCGCCGCGTTATCAGCGCGGATCTGGTTCTCGAGCGCGGCTGGGATCAGTATGTCACACGGTATCGCCAGCAGTTCCTCGTTGCTGATCTTCTTGCTGCCCGGTAGACCGACCACCGAGCCCGTCTCTTTCTTGTGCTTAACCGCCTCGGCGTGATTGATGCCATCAGGGTTATGGATCCCTCCGCGCGAGTCGCTTATCGCGACGATCTTGGCACCCTCGGCGGCGTAAAGGTCGTGGGCGATGGCGCCGGCGTTACCATAACCTTGTATCACCACGGTCGCGCCCATCACCGAGTTGAGACCCGGGACCAGGCCTTTCGCTAGCGCGCGCTGCGTGCAGAACAGGCAGCCGCGTGAGGTCGCCTCGTTGCGGCCGTAGGAGCCACCCATCTCCACGGGCTTGCCGGTCACGACACCGAGATTGTTCTTTCCCTTGTGCATCATCTCGTAGGTGTCGTAGATCCACGCCATCGTCTCGGCATTCGTGTTCACGTCGGGTGCCGGAACGTCGGTGAAAGGCCCGATCATGTTACCCAGCTCTGCCACGAAACGGCGCGTGATCTTCCGTACGTCTTCCTTGGTAAGCTCCTTCGGGTTGCAGATTATGCCGCCTTTGGCGCCGCCGAATGGAACGTCGAGCACCGCGCACTTCCAACTCATCCAGAAGGCCAGGGCCCGCACCTCATCCTCGGTGACGTCGGGGTGGTAGCGGATGCCGCCCTTGCCAGGGCCGCGCGCCCTGTTATGCACGCAGCGGTAGCCGATAAAGTTGCGTACCTCGCCGTCATCAGTCTCGATCGGGAACTCCACCGTGATCACTCGGCGCGGCCGCTTCAAGAACTCCACCAGCCCCGGCTCGAGATCGGGTATGTAGCGGGCGGCGTTCTCGAACTGGCTTACGGCGATGTGGAACGGATTCAGGTCCTCGGCGGGGGTTGCCGCAGTGTCGGTCTTCTTCTTGGTTTTCATGGGTCGTTAGGTCCTCCTCGGAAGCTGGGTCAATCGGTGAAACCCTGATCGTCCATACCGCGCCGGCCAAAGCCCGCGCCGCCCTTCTTGAAGAAGGCGGCATCCTGCGCGTAGCTGGCCGTTAGACCCTCGATGCGCGCCATTTCTTCAGGAGAGAACGGCTGGAAGTTAGCAGCGATCGAGACGTTCTCCTCTAGCTGTGCCACGTTGTCGCAGCCGACGATCGTGGTGCTTACCGGGTGGGTCATTACGTAGGACAGCGCGTCCTTCATCGTCGTTACGCCACCCTCGCGGAACATGCGGCCGCGTGCTGGGATCTTCATAGCGATAATGCCCATCTGCTTCTCGACGGCCAGCGGTAGCAGCTCGTCGGCAAAGGGCAAGAAATGGGGATCCGCGGGGTTTAACGCCAACAGTATCGTGTCGAACTCGAAAGTATTGATCGCCTTCACCAGTGTGGCCGGGTCGTAATGACCGGTAATTCCCAGGAAGCGCACGATCCCATCCTCGCGCGCCTGTTGCAGAGCCTCTATGGCGCCGCCCTGGCCGAAGATCCGATCCAGCTGCTCTTCGGTACGCACGTTGTGCAGCTGCCAGAGGTCGAGCCGATCGGTCTGGAGTAGGCGAAGGCTTTCCTCGAGGAGCCGCAGTGAGCCGTCCCGTGTGCGGTCGTGCGTCTTAGTTGCCAGGAATACCTCGTTTCGCCGGGTCGCCATGACCTCGCCGATGTAGGTCTGCGAGATCCCACGGCCGTAAGCGGCGGCTGTATCGATGTAGTTCACGCCCAGGTCGAGTGCGCGATTGATGATCGCGATCGATTCGTCGTGAGTGCCGGATCTCTCCAGCGTCGCCTGGCCGCCGAGGCTGAACAGCCGGACGTTGTACCCGGTACGGCCGAACGGTCGCTCGGGCATCGGGGTCTGAACTTCGGCCCCGGCACCGAGCGCGCTCCTGCAGCCGAAAGCGAAAGCGGCGGCGCCGCTCGCTCCGACTTTCACGAAGTCGCGACGGCTGAACTTACGGTTTGCCATTACGGCCTCCTGGGTCGCAAGGGTAAGTGCTGGAGTGGGATAGAAGCTCTAGCGCAAAGAAACGGGGACGCCTCCTTATCGGGGAATCGGCCTGGAGAAGGCCCCTGGGGCTGCGAGGCTGGAGCGATTCCCCGGACATTATGGCCGGGTTCTTCCCGCGGAGCAAGGAGAGACTGGCCTTTCGGTCCCGGTGCCGCCTGCTGCCAGGACACCGAAGATCGAAACGCACACCCCGACCTCCTCGCGGCAGCAACCCTTGGATCGACCGGGCTCGCCTGAGGACGACTGGCCAGTCGGGAGCACCTGCCTGGCGAGGTCCGCAGGGGGCGAGGTCTTGACGCTGCTCGCCGGGAGCGCTAAGGTGGGACAGTTGAGAATGGATTTCAATCTCATGCGACCAGCGCTCGGTTAATCCATGACAGCTCACCTCGGCTACATCGCCCTCGCCGCCGCTCTCACTGTCGCCGTAGCGGATGCTCGGGCCCAGCCGGAGGGGCGCTCCGCTGATTCCAAGACCTTCCTGCAGCGTGAGGCTGTCCTGATGGGGACTCGGCTTCGGGTGCAGGTGGCGGCGGCCAGCCGGGAACAGGGGGCGGCGGCGATCGAGGCCGCCTTTGAAGAGGTGGCTCGCCTGGAGAGCTTACTCTCCAGCTGGCGCGGCGAGAGCGAGGTCTCGCGGCTCAACCGGGCTGTTCCAGGCGTCCCGGTGCGGGTCGAGGCCGAGGTGTTCGAGCTCCTGGCCCAGGTATGGGAGTGGGGGCGGGCCAGCGACGGTGCTTTCGACCCCGCGGTTGGATCGTTGATCGAGGTCTGGGATTTGAGGGGTGGGGGGCGGCGACCGAGCGCCGCAGAGCTGGAGGAGGCGCGGCAGCAGAGCGGTCTCGATTCGTTTCGTTTTCGGCCCAGCACGCTGAGCGTCGTTCGTGCTAGAGAAGGTAGCTGGATAACAGCCGGCGGCTTCGGCAAAGGTGCGGCGCTGAGGGCCGCGCGGCGCGTCCTGCTCGCCGCCGGGGTGAGATCGGCGCTGCTGGATTTCGGTGGTCAGCTACTTGCCGTCGGCTCGCCGCCTGAGCGGGACGGCTGGCGGATCGCGGTAGCGCACCCGGCGCGTCGTTTTGAGGCGGCGGCCTGGCTCGTCGTGGAGGATCGCTCGGTGGCCACGAGCGCTGCTTCGGAGCGATTTGTGGAAATTGCGGGCGAGCGCTTCGGTCACATCCTTGACCCGCGGAGCGGTCGTCCGACGCCAGCTTGGGGTAGTGTGACCGTCGTGGCCGATGACCCGCTGGTGGCGGATCTAGCCTCGACGACGCTGTTCGTGCTGGGCCCCGAGGAGGGGCCCGTGTGGGCGAAGACGCTAGAGGATATCGGCGTCCTCTTCCTGTGGGAGGCAGAGGGCAAAATTGTCGCCGACTGGAATGAGAACATGGCGGCGTGGTTGACGGAAAGTGAGGACTGATCTTGCGGCTTCAATTATCAGGGACGAATAGACGTGGTTTACTGATCGCGCTGGGCGTCCTGCTGGGACTGGCGATTGTCCCCGGGGCGGCGCGCGGGCAAGGTGAGGATCTGGCGAAGCGAGTAGAGGACCTCGAGCGTCAGGTCGAGCAACTGCAGCAGCAGCTTGCGGCACAGGACAGTGCAGAGCTCGCCCTGCTTAGGCGTCAGATCGAGGCTCTCACCCGCGAGATCGAAGAGCTACGACTTGGCGAGGAAGTTGTGGTGGCTGCCGACACCGGCGTCTACGGTTTCGGCCCCGCCGCGTCGAAGGTCTATCGTACCGGCCAAGGTGTCTCGATCGGCGGTTACGGAGAAGCCCTCTACGAGAACTTCTCCGACCGGGTGGACGGCGGTAGCCCGTCGGGCAAGACCGACCAAATCGATTTCCTGCGCGCTGTCTTCTACTTCGGCTACAAGTTCAGCGACCGCTTGCTGTTCAACTCGGAGATCGAGCTGGAACACGCCTCGACCAGCCAATCGGGGTCGGTGTCCGTCGAGTTCGCATACCTGGACTATAGGGCTTCCGGCCTGCTTGGGATGCGCGGAGGTCTGGTACTGGTGCCCATGGGCTTCATCAACGAGCTGCACGAGCCACCGACTTTCTTGGGTACCGAGCGACCCGAGACGGAGCGGCGGATCATCCCGACGACTTGGCGCGAGAACGGACTCGGTGCTTTCGGTGAGGCCGGTGGGTTCGTCTACCGCGGCTACTTGGTGAACGGGCTCGATGCTGTTGGTGGCGGCAGCTCGAAGGCTGCTGGATTCAGCGCTACAGGCCTGAGGAGTGGCCGCCAGAAGGGCTCGAAGGCTGTAGCAGAGGACTTCGCCGGCGTCGCTCGCGTCGACTTCACCGGGCTCCTCGGCTTCCTGGTGGGCACCTCGCTTTACGTCGGTCGCTCGGGCCAGGGTGCCGACTCTCCGATCGACGGCTCGACGATTGACGCGCCGACGGTGATTTGGGAAGGACACGCCGAGTACCGCGCCCATGGGCTGGACATGCGCGCCCTGTTCGCGCTGGCCAGCGTCGACGATGTGGCGGACATCAACGCCGCCAAAATGTTGAGCGGCGCTCAGTCGGTGGGCGAGAGGCTGGTGGGTTGGTACGTGCAGGCAGGCTACAACGTACTGCGCCTGGCGCGGACGAGTCAGCAGCTCGTCCCCTACGTGCGCTACGAGTCGATCAATACTCAGGATAGGGTTCCCGACGGCTTCGCCGCCGACCCGGCGAACGACGAACAGCTGGTGACGCTGGGTGCGGCTTGGAAGCCGATCGTCAACATAGCGATCAAGGCGGACTACCAGTTCCGGCGCAACGAAGCGCGAACCGGTGTTGATCAGTTCAATGTGGCGCTCGGCTACTTGTTCTGAGGTCCGAGCCGCGGCCGGCGTGCTGGTGCTGCTTGGCGCGAGCGTTACCGCTGCCGAGGCTCAGCTTTCTCTTACACAAGACGAGGCCCTGCGCCTGGCGTTTCCCCGACCGGCTGTCGTCGAGCGGGAGACGGCCTTCCTGGATGACGAGGACTTGGAACGGGCGCGTGATTTGGCGGGTGGGGATGTCCCGATCGATGGGCGGGTGATCTCCTACTACGTCGGCCGCGCGGGCGGTGAGGTGTTGGGCGTAGCCTATTTCGACGCACACCGCGTGCGCACACTGTCCGAGGTCCTGATGTTCGTAGTCACTCCAGAATCGCGTATAGCGCGGATCGAGGTGCTAAAGTTCGCAGAGCCGCCTGAATACCGGCCGCCTGAAAGCTGGTTGGATCAGTTTACGGGGCTGGGGCTGACTGAGCGGCTCTCGGTTAGGGGCTCGATCGTGAACATCACAGGGGCCACGCTCACGGCGGGCGCAGTAACGGCAGCGTCCCGGCGTATTCTGGCGCTGCACTCGGTGATAAGTCCGCTGGCCGACAGCAGCGATCGTGACGGTAGACGGTGAATCGGTTGGAGAGGTGGGCCCTGTGGTTATCCGCTGCTCTGTCGGCGCTCACCGGCATCGGCCTCCTCTGGACTAAGTATTTTATACAGAGCGACGACCGGTGGGCGGTGATCAACCACCCGTTGCAGCCCGTCTTCCTCAAGGCGCACATACTAACGACACCACTATTGGTCTTCACCTTGGGTCTCATCGCGACCCGGCACATCTGGAAGCACTACCGAGCCGGCATCACGCGGGGGCGCAGAAGCGGGATAGTCACCGTGCTCGCTACGGTGCCAATGGTTCTCACCGGCTATCTGATTCAGGTGGTCACCCATGTGGGCTTCTTGCGTGTCCTGGCAGTTGCGCACATCGCTCTCGGCCTGTTATTCACAATGAAGCTCATCTTGCACCAGTCGATCGTGAGGAAGACAGCCGGCGAAACGGCAGCGCCGGTGGAGGGAACGGCTGGCAGTGCGGGACGTCGGAAAGTCGAAAGGCAACCGGCCGTGGCGCCGGGCGACTGAGATTGGAAAGGGAACCTGATGGGTGATGATACTCGGGAGCGTCTTCGTGACGCTCTGATGGAGGAATTCCGCAAGCGGGGCGGCTACTGGAACGTCACGCCCGTTCCGCCCGGTACCAGTGGCGCGCCGCCCGACCGCTGGCTACTCCGGATCCACTCGCGTCCGATCACCAAGGCCGAGCTGCGGATCGAGATAGCGGAGGCTTATCTCAACGACCCTGCGGATCCGTCAGCTGCAGCGGCCTGGGAAACGGAAGTGCAAGCGATCTTCGAGCACGCCAAAGCCACCGACGAGCTGCTTTGAGCGGGCGAAAAAGTTTGCAGCCAACGGACAGGGAATTTCAGCTGGAGAGCGTCTCCCGGGCCGCGCGTCCGACCCGCTAATCCGTTTAGTCACAATTACTTAAGGCAAGGGCAGCGACGACGATCGGACGCGGCTCACCTCTTGCGTCCTCCGCGGTCGAGTGCCCAAGGCTCACAGCCAGAACGGAGGCGCGCTGCCAATGTCGAAGGTCCAAGAGCGGTTCCCGCCGGGTTCCGCTGCGACGGTTTCCCCGCCTGGGCCAGCGACTGTGACGGTAATCACGACCGACGAGACACTTCTACCGGTGTTGTCGGGCGTTCTCCCTTCCGACCGCTACCGACTCGATCAGCGAACGCGGCCCGAACCGCTGTGCCGCTTCCTGGGCGACCGGCGAAGCGACGCCGTCTTGCTCGACCTCAGGTGGCTACCGGTGAGCACACGGATCGAGATTGGCAGGCAGCTTCGTGGTGCGCGTCGCAGGCCGACGATGCCGCTGATCGGCATCTGCGATGAACGTCTGTCTCTAGACGGGCGGACGACGGCATTGGCTGACGGTTTCTGGGACGTCATCGAATTGCCCCCTCAGGCGGCGGAGCTTGCAGCGAAGCTGGGGACCTGGATCTGGCTCAAACGTGACGTGGATGGGATTCAGTCGGGAATGCTGCTGGACATCAAGACGGGGCACTATACGGCGCTGGGGATCAAGCGTCGGCTTAGGGAGCTCGTCGCTTTGGCGCGGCGCATGAACGACCACCTGTCCTGTATTGTCTTTGGAGTCGATCTGCCGCCCGACGAGATGAGAATGCCCACCGACCCGCTCTACGATCTGGAGTTGAAGTTCTCGCTGGCACTTCACCACGGGACACGCAACTCGGATGTGGTGGGACACCTCGAGTTTCTGAAGTTCATGGTGCTGGCGCCACACACACCCTCGACCGGTGGCCTGCGCTTGGCGGAACGCTTCACTTCGCTGTCGTTGTCGAAGCGGGTTGATCGTGAGTACCCGGTAACGTTGAGCGCCGGCATCGCCGGAATCGAGGGCAAGAACGGGCAGGTCCAGGCCTGCCCCGATCTGCTGTTGGCGGCGGCGAGCCGGGCCCTCAATACGGCGCGCGCTGCCGGGACCGCCCAGG
Source organism: Gemmatimonadales bacterium (assembly GCA_050053635.1). Classification (GTDB taxonomy): domain Bacteria; phylum Gemmatimonadota; class Gemmatimonadetes; order Palauibacterales; family KS3-K002. The sequence continues at coordinate 6,036 of JASFTI010000040.1, read as the reverse complement.
TTGCCGCAGCCTGGGGTTTAACTTGACCAAGATATGGAGTGAGTGGCATGGCGGGAGAGAAATCGAAAGCCGAACAGAAGCGGCTGCGCGAGTTGGCGCGTCAGACGCTGGAAGCCTACCGTGAGTTGAACGCAGCTGCGGCAGAGACGGCGTTCGTGCGCAGCGGCGGCCCAAACGGCGAGAGCATGGTACGCGCCGGCGAATTGCTCGAGTCTGTACTGGCTGAGCTTCGCGGAACGGCGAAGGTTCCCGGCTAGCCGGGCCCTGCCGACCCCTGACATCCACCGGGCGATCCTGCTAGCTTCCCTTCATCACTTCGCAGCCCGGCTCACTCGACGTTGGGGGAAGGGTGAACGAAGGAAGCTGGATCAAGACCACAATGCTCACCGCCCTAATCGTCGTCTGCCTACCGGCGACGACGGCAGCACAGCTCCCGTTCGACATACTCCAGGAAAATCTGCAGGCGGTCGACACGACCGCGATGCGCTGGTCGAACGTACGGACGCACACAGGCGGCGTCGAAGGTGAGCTCGGCTACCGCGTTCTGGAGGTCAGCGAAGGTGCGTGCAAGGCCGTGGCGTTACTCGGGGGCTTACAGCTGCGCAACCTCTATCGGCGCGAGCATCAGAAAGACCCGGTCACGCTGCAACTGACGGTCCGCTGTCCCGGCTACCGCGCCGCTTTGAATTATGACGGTCTCGTCGCCCGGCTCGAGCTGCGCGATGTAACCACCGGGGATCTCGTCTATCAGGGACGCAGCCGGGGCTTTCCCTAGAACTTGCCGGCAACGAGGAGGCCGTAGCTCATCGCGCCGCTGTCGTAGGCCTTGGCGATGGTGGGGAAGCCATCGACGAAGCGGCGACCGGCACGGTCGAGCAGTACCCACTTGAGCGGCGCCAGCCAGGGTCGATCGACGCGATCGCTGAGGACATCCCAAGTTCTCCGGACCTGAGAGGTCAGCTCTTCGGTAGAGCGGAGATCGAGACCCGCCTCTTCACTCCACAGACGATAGTCGCCCGCCGAGGCCAGGGACGGGCAAAGAAACGCGTCGCAGACATCCTGGACCAGCGGGTCATCGGCAGGCACGCCGTCGCTGCGCAGCCAGGTGCAAAGGGCGAAGCGGCCGCCAGGTCGTAGCAACCTTGCGACGTTCTCCACGAAGCGCCGCTTGGCCGGCAGGTGCTCGCTGCACTCGACCACCCAGACGAGGTCGAAGGTCGCGTCGCGGATCGGTAGGATGGCGGCGTCGGCTCGAACGATGTCGATCGATGACGCACCGCGGCGCCGCAGATTGTATCGTCGCGCCAGCCGAGCCTGAGCGGCGCTGATCGTGACACCAGTGACCGGGCAGCCGAATCTGCTCGAGAGCCAGCGAGCCGAGGCCCCATAGCCGCAGCCTACGTCGAGCACCCGCTCGCCGTGACGGATCCCGGCGCGCTCGGCCAGATGCTCGATGAGATTCTGCTGAGCGATTTGCGGTGAGTCGTCGTCGGCGAGCCAGAGGCCGTGATGGATGTGCTCGCCCCAGAAGGCGCGGTAGAGTAGAGCTAGGGAATCGTAGTGTCGCGCGATCGCAGTGATCAGCGACGGCCCGGCGGCAGATTTACTCGCCAACCGCGTTGCCGAACTGCGGCAGCTTGATCCGCTCGGTCAGGGCGCGCCGGTCGAGGATCAGGAAGTGATGGTTACGGCTGTCCACCAACCCCTGACGCTTGAATTCGGCCAGCACGGTGGTGACCGTCTCCCGGGTCGACCCGATCAGGTCGGCCATCTCCTGGTGGGTGAACCAGTAGGGCACCTCGATCCCGCGCTCGCTCTCCGACCCGTAGCGATCGGCCAGCCAGATGATCGTGCCAGCGAGCCGGGACGGCACGTCGAGGAAGGCTAGCATCTTGATCCGTTCGTCGACGTGGGTCATGACCTCGGCGGCATAGCGAAGCAAAGCGCGGGTCAGACCCGGGTCACGGGCGAGCAGATCGCGCAACGCTTCGGCGTCGATCGAGAGCAACTCGCTGCTCTCGGCGGCGGTGGCCGAAAGGACCCGGTAGGGTATCCCGGCCAGCGCCTCGAGCCCGAGCAACTCGCCCTCGGCGGAGAAGCTGACCGTGATGTCGCGGTCTTCCCAATCGCGGTCGCGGAGTCGGGCGCGGCCACGGACCACCACGTACAGCGTGTCGGCCGGCTGCCCCAGCTCGTAAACGCCCTCGTTCTTGCGGTAGTTGCGTACCGAGCCGATCGCCCGCAACGCGTCCACTTGCGAGGCAGAGAGGCTCTTAAGAACTGCCATCGGCCGCTGCCCGAATCGCATAGCCGACTCCTTCTCCAAAATCGGTGGTGGGACGGCGCTCCTAGCCTAGCGCCGCTCTCACGTCCTGGCAATGGTGACAGTAGGGTCTCCTACAATATACGGAAGGTGGGCGGGCGCAAACCAGTCGGGAGTCGGGGAGTCGGGGATTCGGGAGGCTGGGAAGCCAGAAGCTACCTTGCGACCACTCTGAACTTCCCCGCCTCTCTAAGTCCCCGAATCCCCGAATGGTGAACCTTTTCTGCGGGTACGGCGTTGCAGAGACGGAGATCGCTGGCTAGATAGAGGGCGGTAGCCCTGACCCCAACCGTCTGAAGTGACTAATGGGAGAAGACGCGAGCGGGAAGCGGAAGGAGTTCGAGAGTGAGGCGTTGGTCCATCTGGACACGCTTTACAACGTCGCCCTGCGCCTCACGGGGAACGCCTCCGACGCCGAGGACCTCGTCCAGGACACGGTGACGAAGGCGTACCGGGCTTGGGACAAGTACGAGGCAGGCACGAATTGCCGCGCCTGGCTGGTAACGATCATGCGGAACACGTTCATCAACCAGTTCCGCCGTCGCAGCAAGCAACCGAGCCCGGTACAGTTCGACGCGGTAGAGGACATCTCGGTGTTCGAGCAGGTCCGGGACCGGGATCCGGAGGGGTCCTTCTTCCACTCCATCGTCGACGACGAGGTGAAGAGTGCGATTCAAGAACTGCCGGAGGAATTCCGCCTGCCCGTCGTGTTGAGCGACGTCGAGGGGTTGAGCTATGCCGAGATCGCCGAGATCCTCGATCTGCCGGTTGGCACGGTGAAGTCGCGTCTCTTCCGTGGCCGGCGCCGTCTGCAGCAGCGCCTTTACGAGTACGCAACGGAGATGGGTTACATCAAATGACGGGGTTCATCAGGGATATGATGGAGAAGTTGATGCCGCAACCTGGTGGCATCGATTGCGGCGGCGTCATGGCACAGCTCTATGAGTACCTGGATGAGGAGCTCGATGATCCGGTGATGGTGGAAAAGATTCGGGTGCACCTCGAGAAATGCCGGAGGTGCTTTCCGCGCTACAACTTCGAGAAGGCTTTCCTGCGCTTCGTGTCCGACCAGGCTCACACGAGCGCACCTCCGGAACTGCGGCGCAAGATCTTCGATACGCTCCTCGAAGAAGAGAGCCACGATTGAGCCGAGGGCGCTGAGCCATCCCGCAATTAGCCCGTCTTGCCGCTACATGCACTCTGAGGGTAGGCTGGTTCCGTGAACACGATGAGCGAGAAGAGACATCTCTATCGGGTGACGATCCGTTACCTGCGACAGGTCCAGCAATACGAGGTGTTCGAAATCGAAGCCGGCGACTTACGCGAAGCGCTGATCGCCGCAGCCGAGCGCTTTGGAGACGTGCTGACCGAGTCCGCGGACCTGATCGAGATCAGGTCGTCGAATCCGGCGGAGTGAGCGGCCCCGGTGCAGCGTTATCCCGCGTTCGATCCGCCTGAATACGTCGATTGGTCACCCGACCCGGACGTCATGCGGCGGTTCCGGGCGACGATCGAGGGTGACTCGGAGAGGCGCGACTGCATCGAGCGGCTGAGCGCCGAGGTGCTTGTGGCTCTCTATGCCGGGATGGTGCGGTTCCGCCTGCATGACATCTTCCTCAAGCGCTGGGTCCGTCAGGGCGTGATCTCGAAGGCGTGGCTGGGCACCGGGGAAGAGGCGACGACTGTGGGACCGGTGCACGCCCTCGACCGCAGTGGTGCGGAGGGGGACGTCGTGGCCCCGATGATCCGCAACGCTGGTGCTTGTCACGAGCTGGGTATGCCGCTGGCGGACATGTTTCGGGGTTACCTGGCTACGGCCGACTCGCCGAACCGTGGGCGCGACCTGCATATCGGCGGACGCGAGTACGGTGTGATCACGCCTATCAGCCTCGTCGGTAGCGTCGCGCCGGTCGTCGCTGGACTCGGGTTGGCCTTTCGCCTGCAACGGTCCAAGCGGCTGGCGCTCACCTGGGTAGGCGATGGCGCGACGAAGACGGGTGAAGTGCACGAGGCCTTCAACTTCGCGACGGTGCAGCGGCTGCCCGTGATCTACATTATACAGAACAATCAGGTGGCGCTGGGTACGCTGTTGGGCGACCACCACGCGGGCGCGGATTTCGCCGATTGGGGACGGATCTATGGGGCCGCGAGCGCGGCGTTCGACGGCAACAACGTGCTGGACGCCTTCGCCGCCACGCGCTGGGCGGTCGATAAGTGTCGTTCGGGTGCGGGCCCCGTCCTGCTCACAGCCGAGACCTTCCGAATGGGCGGCCATGCGACGCACGACGAGCGTGAGGCACGGGAACTCTTCCCCGCCGAGACATTCGCCTTCTGGGGGCGCCGCGACCCGATCGGCTGTTACGAGACCTGGCTGGTGGAGGGAGCGCGCGACCTGAGTACGGGCGAGCTGGTGGCACCGGGCTCGGCGCTGGAATCGAACCGTGCCGTTGTGGCGGAGGTCGAGGCCGCTGTCATAGCCGAGGTGGAGGCGGCCGCCGAAGAAGCGCTGGCGAGCCGCAGCGACATGCCGGACGGTGAAAGCACCCTCGAGGGAGTGTACGGCGAGTGGCCGGAGACGAGCTACCCGGGTCCAGCACGGTTCTATTGATAGAAGCTACAAAAGCGGGAGTACGGACTACTATGAAGGCAAATTCGTTGGAGTTCTTCAAACACCTGCTAGGCCTACCGGGACCGTCGGGGTTCGAGAGCGGGCCGGCGCATGCCTGGCGCGACGAGGCGCGGGAATTTGCTGATCGGGTCTGGGGCGACGTCGCCGGTAATAGCTTTGCGGCGATTAACCCGGAGGGCACGCCCCGCGTGATGATGGCGGGCCATATCGATGAGATCGGCTTGATGATCAATCACATCGATGATGAAGGCTTCCTCCATTTCTCGACCATAGGCGGCTGGGATCCACAGGTGATCGTAGGGCAGCGCGTCGAGATTCTTACCCGCAGCGGCTCGATCTGCGGTGTGGTCGGTAAGAAGGCGATCCACCTGCAAGAAAAGGACGACCGCGACAAAGCGTCGAAGATCAAGGACCTTTGGATCGACATCGGCGCTGCAGATGGAGGGGAGGCGCGGGAAATGGTGCGTGTCGGCGATGCGGCCGTACTGACCGCCGATGTCATCGAACTGCCGCACGGGCGTATCGCGTCGCGTAGCATAGACAATCGGATGGGCGCGCTGGTGGCGCTCGAGGCCCTGCGCCGGCTGGCCGCCGATCGCCCGGCAGCGGCGGCGGTGGCTGTGGCGACGGTCCAGGAGGAGATCGCGGTGGGGGGAGGCGGTGCGCGACCCGGGGCCTTTGGCCTCGACCCGCAGATCGCGATCGTGATCGATGTGACCCACGCGACCGACTATCCAGGCGCGGAGAAGAAGGGTTACGGTGATCATCGCCTGGGCGGTGGCCCGGTACTCAGCCGCGGCTCGGCCATCAACGCCCTGCTGTTCGAGCGCCTGGTCGAGGTTGCGGAGCGTGAGAAGATCGCGTTCTCCATAGAGGCGACACCGAGCAGGACGAGCACCGACGCCGACAACATCGTGACGGCGCGGATGGGTATAGCGACGGCTTTGGTATCGGTGCCCAACCGTTACATGCATTCACCGAACGAGATGGTGGCGCTGGAGGACCTCGAGCGGGCGGCCGAACTGATCGCGGCTGCGGTTCGAAGCCTCTCAGAGAGCGACAGCTTCGTTCCTTGATGCCACTA
>JASFTI010000039.1:0-16140 GCA_050053635.1 Gemmatimonadales bacterium | reverse complement strand
TGCGAAGCGCCCGCATGAGCGCAACGACGGCGGTGGTGTCCTGGAGCGAGCCCAGCGATTCTATCACGAGCCGGCGCACTTCGATGTCATCGTCTTCCAGCGCTCCGATGAGCGCCGTCACCCGCTCTTTCGTGGCGTTCACGTCGCCCGGATCGGTCGCGGCCTGCGCCGCGCGCTCTGGCCCCATCGCCGCCAGGGGGACGGCCATGAAGGCGACAGCGAGGACGACGAAAGTAACGGCGGCGGGCGTGAGGCCATGACGCTTCACAGCCGGCTCGAGGATCGCCAGTAGCCGGCCCTCGAACTCGCTGCGCCGCGCCATCGGCAGCGCGACGACCGGAGTCCAGGAACGACCCGCGGTCCGCACGATCTCTATTAGATGTCCGGCGTACTCCGAGGGTGTCGTGCCGGCGCGCAGCACCAGGTCATCGCAGGCGCGCTCGCTCTCCGACCGCAGCCGGCGCGCACCCAGCCAGACCAGCGGGTTGAACCAGTGGAGCGCACAGGCCAGCTGCGATAGCAGGTGCGCGATCATGTCGCCGCGAGTGAAGTGGGCGAGCTCGTGCAGTAGCACCGCTCGGCGGCGCTCGTCGCTCCAGTCTTCCGCCTCGTCCGGGAGTACGACGGTCGGATTGACTACGCCGCAACTGAACGGAACCTTGGCGTGCCGGCTCGACGCGAGGCGGACCGGAGCCTGAATCCCCAGCCTCGCACGCACCCGGTTCAGCATCAAGGTCCAAGCTCGCCCATCCAGCGGAAGGCCGCGCCGCGCGATTACGGACGTGGCGATCAGCCCGATCACCAAGCGGCCGAGCACGACCAGGACGCCGGCCATCCAGATAGCTGCGAGCAGACCGGTCAGGCCGGGCAGATCGAACCGCGCTCTCGACGTCGACTTCGCCGGCACGACGGGCGACGCCTCGCGCTCTCGACTCGACGCCTGCTCGCGCGTCGCGATCGATGTTCGCACGACGTCCGTCGCGCCCTCCGAGCTCTCTTTGATCGGCTGCGGTGCGACTCCCTCGTAGCTCGGCGCCACATCCGCCGCTCCGGCGGCGAAAGGTAGCTCGATCCGCAGCGGAATCACGACCGAGAGCACCGGGATCATCAGCAGTCCGGTCAACCCTATGCTCCAGAACAGGTGGCGCGTCGCCGCCGAACCCCGGCGCAACGCACCGACGACGGCGAAGAGTAGAGCCAGATAGATCAGACCCTTTACCGCCGCATCGGCCAGTAACGTCATCGACATGGCTACCTTCCTTCTTGCTCAGCCCGCCTCGCCAGCTCGGCGAGTCGTTCGAGGGCCTCGTCCGAGATATCCGTGTCCGATAGCTTGATCAGCGCCAGCGCCGCCCGCTCGGCCGAACCTTCGAAGAAGGTGTCCACCAGGTGACGTAGCGCGGTCCGCCGCGCTCGCTCCGCCGGCACCACCGGCAGATACACGTAGCGCGGGCCATCCTGCTCGTGCCTGGCGTAACCCTTCTCCTCCAGTTTCTTGAGCATCGCCCTGACGGCCGAATAGCTGGGCGGGTCCGGCAGCTCGTCGAGAACATCGTGTACCGTCGCTCGCTCGAGCCGGTACAGCGCCTCGACGATCTGCCGTTCGCGGCGTCCGAGATCAGCAAGGTCAGGTTGGCTCATCCGAATCTCCCGAGTAGCGGATATGCTAACTGGGTAGCAAAGTGCTACTACAGTAGCATCCGGCCTGCTAACTGTCAAGCAGTTCATGACCCTCGCGATTGCGGACGGAAGCCCGGTGGGGCCGCTAAACCGTGCGGGCGTGGGGAGTGGGCTGTTTCCCCAAGGCCGGGGCGTCAGAGTCTCGAGATCGCGATACGAGCGATCTCACGCAGCTGGTCCTGACTCAGGTAGGGCTCTCCCCCGGCCTGCATGTTGAAGAAGCTCGACAGCGAGATCGCCGTGGCTCCTTTCCGGAAGATCAGGACGTAGCGCTGTTCGCCGAAGGCCGGCCCCTCGAACGCCTCGTCACCGAGATCGGGCACCGCGGCGTGGAAGAAGCCCTCCTGACCCTTCCACTCGTCGTACATCGGTGCGTCCTGAATCCCCACGGTCAGCAGCAGAGCGCCGTCCGCCAGGGCAAAGTTCAGATCGCCTCCCGCGCCGATCTGGGGATTGCGGGGCACGAGCTTGACGCCTTCCATCCCCGTGACGTCCTCGACGTCCTTGACGGTGATCAGCTCCTGGTCCCCGACCTGACAGGCGAGCGGGCCAGCGACGAGGAGGACGGCGCAGGCTGACAAGAAAACGCTATTCCTGTACATTGAAGAGCCTCCCATGCTACTAAGGTTCGTCCTCGTGGTTGCGCTCAGGGCTCCAAGTATGGATTGTAGCTGTATTGGGAGCTCACAGGCCCCCAGCCCTGCGCATACCGGATAATGAAGCGAGCGGGATCGGTGGCGATTTCGCCGTATGGGCTCGTGTCGTTATGGTCGTTCCACGACCAGGGCGGATTGGCCGCCCCACCCTTCAGTCTGTTCTTTTCGCGATACACGAATCCCCACTTACCGTCCTTGTTCTGCCTGAACACCCTGCGCTTGAAGCGGTGAGCCCACAGCCCCTGCCCGGCGAACATGTCGACCAGCTCGTAGGCCAGCGTGCGGGTGTTCGGCTGCTCCTGCTGATCGACCGTACCGGGCTCGCTCTCCTCTTCCTTTGGGTGGTAGTACCAGATCTCGTCGCCGCTCCCCCACCCCTTGTGATCACCACGAATACCGTGACCCCTGGACTCGATGTAAAGCTTGATCCTTTCGGTGGCGCTGTCGAGCCAGATGTTGCCATCGACGGTCTCGTTGAACTTGACGACCCGCAGGCTGCGCTTGGAGGCCGGGCTCGACTCGCCGACGGCGGACGGGATCCGAGGCCCGGCATACAAGTAGAAGTTGTTGTGGGCCACGGTCACCAGCCCGTCGACCAGCCCTTCCGGCTCCTTGGTGACGACAAGCAGCGCACCCTCCATGTCGTGGATATGCTCGTCGAGGCTGTCGCGGATCAGGTCATATAGATACTTCGGTTTGAGCCTCTTCCACCAATCGAGGACGTGGTAGACGGCATAGACGAGGAAGTAGTGAGTCGACGTCTCGCATACGCTGTAGTAGACCTTGGCGTCGAGGACCTGATCCGGGTCCTGCTGGAATAGCTCCTCCAGCGCCTCGGGGTTGTCGGCAACCCTGGTCAGCGAACCGGCCAGATCCAGCGGCGCGATCTGGTCTGCGAGCTTCCACTCGCGACTCACCTTCTGGGCGAAGATCGGCGCGTAGGCAACCGCGAGATCTCTGGCATCGGCGGAATTCATGACCCATTTCTCCTACGACAACAAGCGAATGGCCGAACCAGGCACCCGCGAGTGCAGTAGGGGCTCTCGTTGCGACACGTCCCAACGAGGCAAGTCTGCCTTTTCAACCGCCAGACGAGGCCCCTGGCCCTTCTTGCTCCTACCCACTACACAAACAGGATTGCCGCGAGGACGGCGAGCCAAATCAGCCCGGTCACACTGAGGAACCAGAACTCGGCCCTGCTAACCTTCTGCGGCCCCTTTTCTCCATGGAACCACGTCATAACTCCGACCACCGGAGCACCGACTGCATAGGTGACCAGAGTGAGCGGAAGGGCGACAGGTGGCAGGTACTCGTACCCGATCACCAGATCGACCAACTCGATCAAGCCAAACCCGGCTGCCAGATACACGCCCATAAAGTGTGGGACACGTCGCTCGAGCAAGTGCTGGAACCAACCGCGTGGCGCATCTTCCTTATGTACGGCTTCGCTCACCGTTGACGCGAGTAGCTGAGCGACACGCGCAGCGGTCGGCCGGCGCAGCGGTTCTTTGGCGAGGCAGCGCTCCAGTAGTTCAGCCATATCGCTATCGACATCGGAGCGTAGCTCGGCAAGTTTCCGGGGCGGTTGGCCGAGTTGGGCTGCATAGCGCTCTTGCTTAGAGTGGGCAACGAATGGTCCCTGGTCTGCCAGCAGCGCATACCCTAACAATCCCAGGCCGTAGACGTCGCTCCGGTCCGAAACCGCTTCGCCTTTCAGCCGCTCGGGGCTCATCCAGGCCATATCGCCCAGCAACTCGCCCGAGCGCGTGATCCGTGTCGGCTGATCTTCAGCCCGCAAAACCGCCGCGAGCCCGAAATCGGCCAGCAGAGCTCGGCCGGTCTCTTCTTCATAGAGGACATTGGCCGGCTGGAGGTCGCGGTGGACAATTCCGCGGCGGTGGGCTGCGGCCAGTGCCGAGGCGACACCGGCGAGAACTCGGCGAGCCTCGGACACCGAGAGCCTCCCCTCAGCCTCTAGCTTGTCGGCGAGCGATTCACCTTCGACGTACTGCATCACATAGTACGGCAGCCCGTTCGACAGAACGCCGGCCCAGTGCACCGCGGCAATGTTCGGGTGCGTCAGTGAAGCCAACGCCTGGACCTCGCGCTCGAAGCGTAGCCGCGCCCGTCGATCGGGCGCGAGGTTGGGTGAGAAAACCTTCAGCGCCACCAGCCGCCTAGGCGCCAGCCCCCGGGCGAGGTAGACGATCGCGGTGGGACTCTCGCTCAGCTTCCGCTCGATTTGCAGCCGCTGACCGACCTCCTTCTCCAGCAACGACTCTAAGTCGACTGGAGGGCTCACCGGCCCGGCTTCGAGGTCGGAGGGCATGGGTGGCGCGTGATCCGGATCGGCGACGGCGTCCGCGCCGAATAGGGCGCTTTCGAGCAGGGGACTCTCCGGCAGCTCGCCGGATGAGATTTGCTGCACGAGCGCCGTCGTTGCCTCAAGCGGCTCCAACTCGAGGTCCGCCGCGAGGCGCTTGCGATAGGCCTCGAACTGGGAGAGCGCCGCGCTACGGTCGCCCGACATGGCCAGAAGCGCGATCAGAGCATGCTGGGCCTCATCCTCCAGCGGCTCCAGCTTCACCCAACGCGTGGCGACAGTCAGGGCACCCGCCACCTCGCCGGCCCCTGCCCGGGACTCGATCACCCTTCCGAAAGCCCTCCGTGCCAGAGCGCTAACCCAGGCACGAGTACGAGTCCGCCACTCGTCGAACTCAGGATTACCGGGCAGGTGAAACTGGTGTAAGAAGGGGCCACGATAGAGCTCGACGACATCGTCCCAACGCTCGGCGGCGGCAGCGGCCTCGAACTCCTTGACGTCCACCGCGACAGCGTCTGACGCGAGGCCGATCTGCTCTCCGACGACCGCAAAGTACTCTTCGCCGAGTTCCTGCCGCAGAGCGTATAGCAGCTGAGAGAGCGAGTGGCGGGCCTTCTCCTCCTCGCGCTGCGGCCAGAAGAGAGGATACAGACTGCTCCGCGCCACCGGGGCCTCTACGGCGAGGTAGAAAAGCAGTGCTACCTTCTGCTTGTGAGCCGCTAGCCCGGTGCACTCAGAGCCGTCGCACCGAATCGACGAGCCACCTAACGAGTGGAACTCTATCATCTCTCGTGTTGGGGCGCTGCATCGTGCTCGGTCGAACGTGCTCACAGAATTGGGCGGCCAAGCAGACCTAATAAGCGACGCCGAGCTGCTGCGCAACAGAGAACCATAACAGTTCTCGCCAAAGCGCCTGGCATGTCAGATCGGCAGAGGCCTTCACAGCTCACCAAAACAGAAAAGGTTGCGTGCCTCACGAAGGCGTGGAATAATTCATTCTAGTGAGGGGAGGGGCTGAGGCTCGCACCTTGCGCTTTCGACCCCAACCGGGGCTTCAGCCGTGGTGTACCGCAGACAAAGGCCCGTTAGCCACGGCGGCGCATCGCCAGGTAACCGCCGAATCTCTCGGCGTTCCTCCCGGTCAGACTCATTACGATGAATGACGTCCCGGACCGCCTTCGCGCGGCGCTGGCAGATCGCTATCCCATCGAAAGGGAACTCGGTGGGGGCGGCATGGGGACCGTCTACCTAGCCCACGATCTCAAGCACGACCGCGCCGTCGCCCTGAAGGTGCTCCGCCCCGACTACGCGGTGGGCTTGGGAACTGCTCGTTTCCTGCGCGAGATCGACATCGCCGCGAAACTGACGCACCCGCACATACTGCCGCTCTACGACTCGGGAGAGGCGGAAGGTTTCATCTACTACGTGATGCCATACGTGGAGGGCGAGTCTCTGCACGATCGAGTCGCCAGGGAAGGACAACTACCCGTCGACGACGCCGTTCAGATCGCGCGTCAGGTCGCGGATGCCCTCGACTTCGCACACAGGCGCGGCATCATTCACCGGGACATCAAGCCGGCGAACATCCTGCTGGAGGACGGCGAAGCCGTCGTCGCCGATTTCGGCATTGGACGCGCGATATCGGTTGCGGCGGGCGACACGATGACGGCCAGCGGCGTCGTCGTAGGTACTCCCCAGTACATGAGCCCGGAGCAAGGCAGCGGCGAGCACGACCTGGACGCACGGAGCGATGTGTACTCGCTCGGCTGTGTCCTACACGAGATGCTGTCGGGCGAACCGCCGTTCAGGGGGCGAACCGCACAGGCGGTGATCGCGCGCCACATAAGCGAGCACCCACCATCGCTGAGGGTCACTCGCTCGGCGGTGCCGCCATGGTTGGAACGGATTGTACAAATCGCGCTCGCTAAGACCCCGGCTGACCGTTTTCCAACGGCGGAGGCCTTTTCCCAGGCGCTGGCGGCACGCACGGGCTTCTCCGTCGGCAAGCGCGGAATCCCCAAGAAGCGGCGCTGGATCGCTCTCGCTGCGACTGTCGCCGTTCTCAGCGCAGCGGTCTTGGTCGCAAGAGAGCTGAACCTGCGCGTGGAACGTGGGCAGGGCCGCGCAGAGCTGGCACCCCCTCCGCTGCCACCCACAAGTATTGCCGTCCTCTACTTCGATGACCGGAGCAACGACAGGTCGCTGAGCGGCCTGGCGAGTGGGCTGACCGACGAGCTGATCGACAGGCTCAGTCAGGTCGCCAGCCTGGATGTCAAGTCGGGCCTGGCCGTAGGTATGTACAGGGACCAGCCGGTGGGAGAGGACAGCATCGGACGAGCCCTCAGGGTGGGGACCGTCATCTCGGGAAGCGTCGAACCCGTCGGCGACAGCGTGCAAGTCAGGGTCCGGTTGGTGGACGCGGTCAAGAATGAACCGGTGGACCCGTTCACCGTCGTAGGATCGAGTGAGCACCCTTTAAGGCTGCGCGAACAGCTCACGACCGAGGTCATGCGAGAGCTGCGCACCATGCTCGGCCGGCACATCGAGCTGGTCAGGTTGGAGAACGAGGCCACGAACGACGAGGCGTGGCAAATCTACCATAATGCGAAGAGGCTCCAGGAGGACGCGCGTACGCTCGACGCGCAGGGTGCCTACCCGGCTGCTTGGTCTGCGTATCTGCGGGCTGATTCCCTGCTCGCTGAGGCCGAAAGGCTGGATCACGAGTGGCTGGCGCCCACGCTGCTACGCGGTTGGATCGCCGCTTCCCTCGCACTAGTGGCCATCAGTTCCGACCCCGATTCGATCGGGTACTTCAACGACTGCATGGCCAGGGGTCTGGAGCATGCCGAACGAGCGCTCGAGCGGGAGCCGGGCTATGCGAAGGCGCTCGCCCTGCGCGGTTTCCTCAGACTGCGCTACCTGAAGCTCGGCCTACACACGGAACCGGAAGGTGATACCTTGCTCGAAGCCGCCTACGCCGACCTGCAAACGGCGACCATATCCGACCCATCACTCGTGCGGGCCTGGCTCGCACTCAGTGTGGTCCACGATTGGAGGAATAGCCCGATCGAAGCTGACCTGGCTCTACAGAACGCTGCCAGGGCCGACATCTTCGCGCTGACGGGTGGGGAATTACTCGCACGCGCGTTCGATAACGCCATCAACCGGGGGGACTTCGAAACAGCGCGCGAGCAGTGCGTGGCAGGGCAGCTCTACGACGACCGAAACCTCCGCGAGTGTGCGTTCAAGCTACTCGCCTATACCGGAGACAGCGACGCAGACGTCCGGCAAGCATGGGACTTGGTCGCCGAGCTCGACACAGTCTTCCCTCACGAAGGTTTCTATCCACACCGGTACTACTACGTAGCCGCCGTGCTCGCTCGTGCCGGTCGGCCGGACAGTGCTCTCAGGGTGATGGCCAACGCGCGCGAGCGGGTCGAAGACAACCGCACTCTGAGAGACCTAACGCTTATTGAGGCGTGGGTGCTGACCTTGATCGGCGACCTGGACGGCGCGCTAACGCTCTTAGAGGCCTACTTACGCGAGAAGCCCGAAGAGCTCTACAACGTCGCCTTTCACTCCTATTTCCAGGCCCTACAAGGTCACCCACGGTTTCAGGCACTCGTCGACACCGCTCGGTGACACTCGTTTGTCGGGTTCGAGCGCCGGGGCGAGGTCGACGGGCCTCGCCCCTTCGCTCACCCAATGTAGCTCAGCGAATCTTGCCCGGCAGAGTTCGGTAGACCTCCCGAATGCTGTCCTCGGGGATCGCTCTCGCTCTCAAGTAAGAGAACCAGATGTCCCAAACCGCAGCATCGGTAAAGAACACCGCGTTCACATTCTCTCCATTGCGGTCCCCCGCATACATTCGATGAACCCACCTACGGGTTTGGCGTTCTGCTAGGTGGAAGACGATTTCTATCGAATCCACTGCCTCCGTAGGCACCCAGTTAACGCCTTCCTGGGGATTGAAGTCGGGACACTCCCAAGTGGAATTCCAGCGGTGTACGCAGCCGAACATCTCCCCACGCGGCGGTGGGACCGGAGATTCTCTTGCCGCCATCATTCCGATACCCGCTACCGACCCTGCGATAACGACGGTAGGCAGGAGCCACAGGATTCGCGTCGTGCGCCTCATAACGCCTCCTCGCTTAGTTAGTAACTGTAATCGGTAAACCCAAGTGGTGAGGGACAACTCTACGGCCCGTGGCTGCGAGAACAGCCACGGCAGGTTGATGGCGAGCTATTGTCTGCAGAATGGGCACAGCGAGGTCCGACCCGGTCTCACGTAACTCCCGGCCCAGGCCCGATCCCAGCCTCAAGCTATGGCCGGCCTAGTCAGCACACAACCTGTCGGCAGCCGAGAGCCAAAACTAGTCCATGCCTGTCAGGACAGCCTATATTGAATGCAGTTGGATACTGGGGCTGGGCCGATACCCAATCTCGGCATACCGCAAGAGGCGCCCGCACGCGAGGCTTAGACATCCGGCTCCAGGGGACTAGCAGCATGGACGAGCTTGACCGCCTACGCTCCGCACTCTCCGATCGTTACCGGGTCGAGGTAGAGATCGGCCACGGTGGGATGGCAACCGTCTATCTCGCCCAAGATCTGAAGCACGAACGCCGCGTCGCCATCAAAGTCCTGCGACCCGACCTGGCTTCAGTGCTGGGACCGGAGCGCTTCCTGCGTGAGATCCAAATCGAGGCTGGCTTACAGCACATCAACATACTGCCCATCCACGACTCCGGTGAGGCAGATGGCTTTCTCTACTACGTCATGCCCTACGTCGAGGGCGAATCGCTTCGAGCCCGCATCGACCGAGATAAGCAGCTTCCTCTAAACGATGCCCTCCAGATCACGCACGAGATCGCTGAGGCCTTGAGCTACGCGCACGGCCATGGCATCGTCCACCGCGATATCAAGCCAGAGAACATTCTGCTCTCCGGGGGCCATGCGGTGCTCGCCGATTTCGGTATCGCGCGCGCGATCGGCGTGGCCGGCGGCCAGCGCGTGACCGAAAGCGGGCACGCCGTCGGGACGCCGCACTACATGAGCCCGGAGCAGGCGGGCGGCGAGCCGGACCTGGACGGTCGAAGCGACCTCTACTCCCTGGGGTGCGTGTTGTACGAGATGCTCGCAGGCGAACCGCCGTTCACCGGGCGTACGGCACAGGCAGTCATCGCCCGACATATGGCGGAAAGGCCGCCTCCCCTTCTCGTCGTGCGTCCCTCGGTCCCGTCGGCTGTCGGCGAGGCGATCGAGAGGGCGCTCGCGAAGACGCCGGCCGATCGCTTCGCCACGGCCGCGGATTTCGTAACGACCCTGGAGACCCCCGCGGAGCCCAGAGCGTACCCGGAGCCCCCACGGTCAAAGGTGTTGAGGTTCCTGCGGGAACTCCGGAAGCGCATGGTAGTTCACGTCGGCCTGGCGTATCTGGTCGTCGCCTGGCTGGTGATGGAGTTCGTGGGCATGCTGGTCGAGCGTGGGGTCCTCGGAGGATGGACCGCCCCGGTCCTCATCGTTGGCTTGGCCGTTGGACTACCCATCGTCGTGGGCCTCGCCTGGACCCAAGAAGCAGCCACACCGGCCCCGCACCCGACAACGAAACGCCCTTTCTGGCGGCAGTGGGCGGAACGGACCCGACCCGGCCATCTGCTCACTCTTCTCGCAGCCCTGGCCATAGCCCTGCTGGCCGGCCAGCGCGCTGTGGGGAACGGATCGCGCCCAGGCGAACCAACCGTCATGGGAGCAGCCGCACTCGACCCGCTGCGAATCGCCGTGCTTCCGTTCTTGGACCAGAGCCAGCCTCAGGAGTTCGCTCACTTGGCTTTGGTGTTTCCGGAATACCTAATCGACCAGCTGAGCCGAATCGGGGCACTCACGGTCCTGCCCTACGCGGCCGTCAGGCGCTACTCACCGGATGATGCCTTCGTCGACAGCGTCCGCAACGAACTCAAGGCTGGCACCTACATCGAGGGCAGTATTATCGGCTCCGAAGAAGAGATCTGCGTGTTCGTCAGGCTCGTTGACGCTAGTGACTTCGCCGTTATCCAAGGCAGGCAGCACTGCCAACCGCCGGGACAGGTGCTGGCCCTGCTGAACACGTTGACCACCGATGTCGCCGGGGCCCTCCGCCAGAAACTTGGCGTAGTTGTTCGCGATCTCGAGCGTAAGGCCGGCACGGACAGCGAAGAGGCCTGGGACTTCTACGCCCGCGGGCGCGAGTGGGCGGAGGATGCGAAAAGACTGTGGCAGGCCGGTGCACCCGAGTCCGCCTTGCAGACTTTTGCTCGTGCGGACTCCGCCTTCACCCGCGCACAGTCAATCGATCCAGCCTGGGTCGACCCGGTCATCGAGCGCGGCTGGGTCACCTACTACAACTCGCAGATCCTGAGGGTGAACCTGCGGACCCGCGACCCCGCCATGCTGCGGCACGGCATCGAGCTTAGCAGTAGGGCGCTCGAGCTGGACTCGCTGAACGCACGAGCCCTCGATCTGCGTGGCACGCTTCGCTATTGGCTTCGCGAGACGGTCAGCCACGCGGAATCGGTCGAGCTGCGTGAAGCCGCCGAGCAGGACCTCCTGGCTGCCACACAGATCGATCCGACCAACGCCCACGCCTGGCACTTCCTCTCCAATGTGCTCCGCGCCGCAGGCAAGCATCCCGCCGCCAAGCTAGCTGCAGAGGAGGCGCTTGAAGCGGATCAATTTTACGAGGAGCGCGCTCTGATCTTCGCCCGCCTGTGTGTCACGTCGCTTGACAACCGCCAGTGGGAGGAAGTCACGCGCTGGTGCGGCGCGGGCCGTCGCGAGTTTCCGCGCTACAGGGTCCTTCTCAACGCCGAGCTGCTGGCGCTAGCCTCAGCCGGCGGCCCCGAGCCGGACGTAGAGAAAGCGTGGCAACTGCTCGAGGACTTCCTGGAATCGAACCCGCCACAAGACAGACCCGCACTTCGGCCATCGGCATTCCTATACGTCGCAGCGGTGCTGGCCCGCGCCGGCCTGACCGACAGCGCGAAGGCGGTAATCCGGCAGGCGCGCGCCGCGGAACCCGCGCCGGACCCGATGAACGACTACAATGAGGCCTACGTACGGCTCCTGCTAGAAGATCATGACCAGGCGCTCGAGTTCCTACGGCGTCACCTCGAGGCCATGCCCGGGCGCAAGGAGGCCGTTGCAACGGACTGGTGGTTCGAGCCCTTGCGGTCAGACCCTCGCTTCCAGGAGCTGGTCTACTGAGCCTGTTAGTAGGTTCCGTCTCCGCGTGGAGCCCGATCCCCAATCGAAATCGAATGATGTTGCTGCCTTCTGTCTAGACCGACATATTGTATGCATACGGGAGAGGGCTGAGGCTCGGATGTGAAGCGTTTCCTGCCACCGGCAGGAGCCTCGGCATGGCAGTAGCTTACAAGCCTGCCCAATCGCCAAGCTGGCATCTTGCCGCCTTGCCAGTCCTCGGCTGCCCGTATTCCACCAGGATAGCTTGGTTGCCGCGACGGGAGCGTGCTCCGCCTCTTCGGGGATAGCGCGCCGGTGCGTCGCTCACGCGAACACACCATTCCGCTCAAGCCACGAACGAGAGTAGGTAGCAATATGCCAGCATGACGGTAGCTGGCTAGCTATGGAGCACGTCCACTAGCACCGGAGGCCGAAATGACCGTGCAAAAGAAAGACAAGACAGGTATCGTATTTGCCGTAAAGGACGACGCGATTCACTGGGCCCACTTTACGAAGAAAGGCAAGAAGGTCGAGTGGATGTGCACTTCCGGCGAATGGTGGGTCGACTTCAAGGCCGTAAACCCTCTGGACGAGCAGAGGACGTTCCACGGCGATGAAGGCGAATGGGACGGGGCAAAGGTGAAGACTGACGCAGACCTCACAGCCTACTCGTACTCCATCCGTGTGCGCATAGGTGACAAGGACTACAAACTAGACCCTGAGCTAATCGTCGATGAGTGAACTCCCGGGTGACGCCAACCAGGAGCACGTACTCCGGGCCGCCCATAGCGTCCTTGGAGATCGGCAGCAACGCCACCGCGTGCGCCCGGCTTAGAGAATAGTGTAGCCCGGAATCGTCAGGCCGCTCAAAAAGCCGCGCCTCCAAGTCGCGGTGCGCCGAGTCGGCGGTAGCTCAGGCCAGGTCTCGTGCTAGCCGTACTGATCCAGCGGCGCCTGAAACCGCCGGTGGTCGCGCTGCTGGTCGTGTGTGAGCTTCTCACGTCACAGTTGATTTTCCGGAAATTTCCGTACATAATCGGTAAGACTCGCGAAGGGGGTCAAGATGCCGAGGGAAGAGCCGCAGCCAGTCTTGAAGCTTGATATCCGTGAGAAGCCCTACCAGAAGATCACGATAAACCGTATGTCGCTCGAACTCTACAACCAACTTAAGCGGCGCGCAGACAAGTTGAACAAGACGGTACCGGTGTACTGCAGAGTTGTACTGGAGCACGCTGCGAACTATAGGCAGCATTACAAAGGGCCCCTGCAATCCACCTATTCAGAGGACGCAGCGCACCGAAGTGCGTTAACCATCCCGCTCAAAGACCGGGAATTCCTGGAAGAACTCAGAGCTTGGGATCCCTATGGCGTGGATATGAATACTAAGATCGCCCTGAGTATCCTGAAGAAACACCTGGAAGTCCGTACCTGGTGATGCTGGCTTCTTGTCAGGTAATCCACTAGACCGCTAACATCGTCCTCGTTATGGCCGCGCGCGCGTGCCCGTCCAAGCCAGGAAAGAGTGCGCTATGTCGGATCCCCATCCAGTGAAGATCTGCCATTGCTGTCCTTGCAAGCGTTGAGGACATCACAAATTTCTGCAGGGGTTCACTAGGGTCGTCAAACTGCTCGACATATTCCTCGAGGCACGAAAAGGGTGTCCGGGACTCGGTAAACGCACCGTACTGAGCTCTCACTCTTTCGTTGTACCAACCGGGTACAGAGATCAGACGAACTCCTTGCCTCTCGGACCAGACATGGCTGTTACTGTCCAATGCCCACACTGCCACAGTTTGCTCAGGTACATGCTGTGTGATTCTTGCGTAGAAATGCCCTTGGAAGGCAAAGAACGCGGCCACATAGGGGCTCTCGGTCCAGTCCAGAAGCCGCGTGGGTACTCCCGAATGCTGGGCCAAGGCCGTCAGCGAGACCCGATCACTGGCCAGATCTCTGAACTCAGGGTGTCCCTCAAGTTCCTTTCCGAAGTTCGCGAGTAATTTCTCTTCAATGTCGTCCTGCTTCTCTGGCGGATAGGAGGCGAAGGCCCGACTAAAGGAGGAACTCAGGCGCCACTTGGCATTGCCCTGGCCGCGAAAAAGGTATCGCTCCGCCTCGTGAGGCTCGCTATCTAGGGCTAGGTCGGAAATGCGCCTCTTGTACTCAAACCAGGTCGAGCAGAAGGTTTCGTGGATCACCGACCACCTCCAGTAGCCTTCAGGTTCAACGCATGATGACTTGACCGGGCGTCAGGCATATTCTCCTGGCTTGGTGGCAGTAAGAGCTTGAAGCCAGACCTCGCGTGCACGAACAGACTCGCCTGCGAAGCGCAAAAGGCAGAGGATTTCTTAGAGGAGGTATCGCCCGGCCCAATCAGTCGCGTGCCTATTCGGCTCGTCGAGCCCCGTCCGAAGCCTTGCCAGCGATTATCCG
This sequence comes from Gemmatimonadales bacterium, assembly GCA_050053635.1. Classification (GTDB taxonomy): domain Bacteria; phylum Gemmatimonadota; class Gemmatimonadetes; order Palauibacterales; family KS3-K002. Next base: position 1,832 of record JASFTI010000039.1, on the reverse strand, counting down.
TCGACCTCACTGATTTTGTCCTTGCGCTCATTATCGCCCTTCGAGGTGAATACGAGGTCGAACACCTCTTTCAGCTTGTCCGAAGCCTGCTTGGAGAACATACCTACTAGGCCAGAGAGTCCAGCAACGCCGTGGGCGTTCACATCCCCTGTGGATGCTGAAGGAGCCAGCAACCCGCCCCGAACGAGGAGGTATACAAGGAGAGCGAGCGCCATTCCGATGAATGGACGCGCCACGTACCACAGGGCCCAAGATCGCCTGAGGTTACGGTTACCGATATAGGTGGCATAGGAAGTCGCAATGTGTATGAACGATCCCAGGGCGCCGGCAATAGCGGCGATCAAAATCAGACGGACATCGGAGTCTTCCGGTACACTAATCTGAAAGAGTCCCCAGAAAAATCCCGATGACTCAAGACCTTCTGACGACGGCCAGATGGTTATCAGTGCGTAGGTTCCCACTAAGGCCAGCAGCAGAAGATACAGACCTAAGAACACCGTACCCGGGATACCCATTCTCTCGGCAAGAAACCCTGTCTGAAAATCCGTTTCAGTGGCGTTCATATCCTATCCTCGCTCATTCGCAACTTGGCCCCGCCGATTCGACAGAGTTCCGCGCGAGCGCCCACTCCACTTGCATTTGCTAGCTCACACTCTCCGACGTTCGCTTGGCACAAAACGCCTAAGGAGACTGACGTCTGCATTAACGAACAGTGATGGGCCACCAGATCGGCTGGATTCAATGGGCAGCCAATAAGGAGAGGAGCCGCGCTTGAGAGGTACTTTCACTGCCCGGATCCTTGCAGAGGCAAAACGCACTACACTACTGTGGCTCAGTACATCTCCATTGCCTCGATAATGTCACCGAGCATACGGACATGCAAGAGCGGCGAGTGGATCGCGCCGACCTCTGCTGAGGTGCGAGAGGTGATCGAGGGGGGCAGGCGCGCCCGGGCGTAGCTGTAACGTCAGGCACCGGTGCCCCAGATATTCGTTCTGACGTACACACAAGTTGACCCACCCACTTTGGGGGAAAAGAGGTTTAGTCAAGTGGTGTGTAAACGCGTTCATCAGGCGGACGGCCTTTCGGTTCGCCTCTGCTGCGAGCTGACCGACAACGAACTTCTCGCCCGCGGCCAACACAGCGAGCAGCTCGGGTGCGTCCAGTCGGCGGAACCGCTCCTGCGCGACCATCAGCGCTCGCCAGATCAACGCACTGGCATTGCTGACCTTCCTGAACCGCTTGGCCGCCGTTGTCCGCAGTCGCACCGCGGCAAAGGGACTCGACTTCGAGGCTCGACACTGTCTCCCGGACCAGATCCGCCTGCCTTTCCGGGGCGCTCCTAGCCCTACAGTGACAGGCAGCGACCGTGGACTAGGTCAACGGACAGTCAGTCCGTGGGTCGCACCCTGAGGGATGTGGGCAAGCTAGACCCGCGGCGCGCCAATCCGCCGTTCCTCCAATCTATGTGGGGACTCTGTTAGTCACGGTGCCAGGATTGGTGAGAACAACCGTCACCGCCTTCGTCACCGCCGCTGATGTAAGAAATACAGAGGAAGGGTCGCCTAGCTAAGACAACCTGCTTCTTGGGGTCTACCGTCGCGGTGGAACAAGCGGGCAACGACTCGCGCCACCGACCAGGACTACTCGTTGGGTTGGGGACTCGACCTTACGTGGACCATCGCCATCTGGTACAGTTCCGCCAATGGCTTGTCATAGTAGTCGTACAACTGGAACTCAGAGGCTGTCGCCTCGGCGAGCCGCCGAATCCTCTCTTCGTCGTCGCCGCCCTCTATCCGAGTGTCTGCCCATAACCGCATCCAGTCACTCCA